>DATLVT010000531.1:0-10507 GCA_035577105.1 Polyangia bacterium | reverse complement strand
TGCATCTGCCTGGCCAGATACCACATACCGGCGCCGTTGATACCCCAGTAGATGATCGACTGCAGCAGGAACACACCAAAGTTGCGCGGATCTCGCAAGACCTGAAAGCCTTTGATCACCGCCCGCACCTTGTCGCCGATGACCCGCGCCTTGTTCGGCGCCAGCCAGTGCAGCAGCGACAGGCGCAAGGCCAGCTCGATGGTGGCATCCGTCCAGATCTGGGCGAAGGCCAGGAAGGTGGTGAGCCCGACGAACCCCAGCAGCGAGATCCAGGCACCGATTCGCAGCTCGCGCGAGAAGGTGTCGCCGGCTGAGACTAGGTACGACACGAAGAAGAGGACAGAGATCAGCAGCCCGTCGACGATCCGCTCCACGGCCACGGTTCCCAGGGCGGTGCTCATGCGCAGGTGGCGCTCCCGGGCCACGAAATAGGGGCGCACGAATTCTCCCAGTCGTACCGGCAGCGCCAGGATGGCCATGAAGCCCACCGACGAGATCAGCAGCAGGCGCTTGAGGGGCAGCGACACGCCCAGCGGCCGCAGCAGGAACTCCCAGCGCCAGGCCCGGAAGAAATGCGTGAGGGCCAGCGTCGCGACATAGATGGCCACCGCGGACAGCGGCAGGGCGCGCATGGCCGCCAGCACCAGGTGCCCGCTGACACCGTGAAGCGCGTACAGAACGCAGACCACACCGACCAGCAGCGACGACGAAACCTTCAACCAAAATCGAGCTCTCATTGATGAAACCGGGATTGCCGCCGCGCTTTGACCGTTGCCCCTCTCGAGGCGCTGCCCGTCAGGACGAGGGCGGCTCGGGAAGCTCGCCGGCCAACATACGACGCGGGTTCTCGTCCAGCAATCGATCGAGCACGGCCTGGCCGCGTTGCTTGCGGATCCAGTCCATGCCCGCGCTGACCGACACGGCGTCTTCGGGGCGATGCACGTCGGAGGCGACGGCATGGACCAGACCATCCAGGACCAGGCGCCGCGCCGTCTTCATCTCTGCCTTGCCGTGCGCGCCGTCGAGAGCGCCGAGATCCACCAGCAGCGCCGCGGATCGTCCCAGGCGCTCCGCCAGCGAGCGATCGCGCTGGATGGCGGCGTACCGTTCGGGATGGGCCATGACCGGCAGGCGGGCGCCCAGGCGGAAATCGAACAGGCGGTTCTCGATCCCCGGCGGCATCATCTGCGGGCTGATCTCGAACAGAAAGGACGGGCCCTTGTCGTAGCTGGGCACCGTCCCCTGAACGGCGCGGCCATGAAAAACTTCGTCCCAGAAATTCTCCGCGCCCAGGCCCAGCTTGACCGGCAGCCCGGCCTCGCTGACGGCGGCTGACACCACCAGGAAGGCCTTGTCGATATCGGGAAGGGTCGGCATGAACATTCCCAGTCGCTGATGAGGCGTGGCGAAGAGATCGCTGAATCCCAGGTCGGCCACCGCCCGGATCATGGCCACGGACATCGACAGCTCGGTCGCGCCGTCATCTAGACCAGGCAGGTAGTGGGCGTGCAGATCGACGTAATGAGCCATGGGGTGGATGGGGTTTTCGACCCGACCAGCGGCGGGACGATAGCCCGGAACCCGGCAGCCCGCCAACTCGTCCACCGGTACGCTGCACCCACCTCGGATCCGGGGCGATCGGGGGGGACAGACCCCAGACCGAGGTCCCGAGTCCGTTTGCCGAAATCAATTAATCCGGTGGCTTGGCAGATGTTTGTGGTGGAATGAAACTTGCTGGACCAGACAGGCACCGATGGAGATCACCAATGAGCGCTAAAGTGATTCTTCCCGATTTCCGTCTCCCAGGTGAGGCCCCTCGGCCCGCCGTGAGAGCCCTGTGGGTGGCTGGAGGCATGATGGTTGTCGCCACTGTCGTACTGGGTGGCGCCCTCTGGCACCGGCACTCCGCCGATCTGGCGGCTCAGGCAGCCCCCGCGAAAGTTCTTGCCGTCGCTGCCCAGCAACAGCAGATGGCGGCGGAGCCCGTCCGCGCCGCTGAGCCGGCGCCGACAGCATCGCCGGTTGCGCTGGCCGCCGTGGCTGCGCCGGCCGAAATTCCCGCGCCGCCCGCGGCGACCTCGCCCGCGCCTACATCAGTTCGTCACCGCGCCGGCGGTCACCACCATCACGGCGCGCACGCGGCGAAAGCTGGCCACGCGAAAGCCCTGGCTGCGCGTGGAACGTCAGAGCCCCGAGGCTCCAAGAACTCGTCCGCCAAGAAAAAGGACGACGCCATCGACCAGCTGCTCAAGCAGTTCAAGTAGCCGAGGCGAAGGGCCGATACCGGGGATCGCTTCCCGGGCATCTGTCGCCCGTTCACGCTGCCGGCTTCTGCGAACATGCTCTCCGTCGGAAAATCACATGAGAACTCCTGCGGTTCGGTTTGAACGGACGCAGTTTTCATGTTACGTGATCGGACGCAAGATCGCGGCGGGACAGGCACCAAGCTGACCGCGCGTTGAAAGGGCACCCATGGCCGAGCGTCGTGAAAATTCCGTACTGTTTTCGCTGAAAGAGCTTCGGCGGATCGAGGACGATCGGGTCAAGAAGGAGCAAGAAGAGGCCCAGGCCCGGCTCGAAGCCGAGAAGCAGGCAAAAGAAGCCGCCGTGCGCGCCGCGCGCGACGACGAAGAACGACGCAAGCGCGAGGAAGAAGATCGCGTGCGCCGGATCGAGGAAGACAAAGAGCACAAGGTACGGGAAGAACAGTACCGCTTGCAGGAAGCCGAGCGACGCGCCCGGGTCGAAGGCGAGCTGAAGCTGCAAGAAGAGCGCATGCGCCTCGAGGTTCAGGCGCGGTCCGGTCACAAGTCTCCCGTCAAGGCCATCGCCGGCGTGACGGTGGTGCTGGTGCTGGTCGCCGTCGGTCTCGGCTTCAGGATGTACTCGAGCCACCAGGCCGAACTGCAGATCGCTCAGGCGCGCAACGAAGAGCTGGAGCGGCAGGGCAAGCTGGCCCAGGCGGAATACGAGCGGAAGATGTCAGCCATCCAGAAAGAGATGGAGCAGAAGCTGGCCACCGCCAAGAGCGAGGATGAGCGCTCGCGCATCCGCGACGAGTACCAGGCCCAGCAACGCCAGGCTGAGTTCGCCAAGCGAACCCATCGCGCTTCTGCCGGAAACCGTCCTTCTGGCGACCGAGGCGATGCGCCCGCCGCCCCGGGCGTCAGGCCGCGCCTGGGCAAGAAGGACGTCAGCGACAATCCGCTAGAAGGTCTGTAAAAGACGCCGCCAGGGTGACGGCGGTCTTCGCGCCGGACCAAGGACGGTGGTACAACTTTCGCCACCGTGATTGGCGATGAACTGTTCGAGGAGCGCAAGGGACGGCTGCTGCAATTGCTCAAGCGGCTGTCGTACGAGCAACGCGAGGTGACGCTGGCGTCAGGCCTCAAGAGCAACTTCTACATCGACTGCAAGCAGGCGGTGTTGACGGCGGAGGGACACTTCCTGGTGGGGGCTCTGTTCCACCGCATCTTGAGCGAACAGGCGCGCGAGGTGGAGGCGATCGGAGGCGTCACCATGGGAGCCGATCCGCTGGCCTCCGCGGTGTCCACTGTCAGCTTCATCGCCGGTCGTCCCCTGGCGGCGTTTTATGTGCGCAAGGAGGCAAAGGGACATGGCACCGGGCAGTGGCTGGAAGGGACCAAATCATTGCGGCCAGGCATGCCGGTGGCGATCCTGGAGGATGTCGTGACGACGGGTGGCTCGGCGCTGAAGGCCATCGCCCGCGCGCGCGAGCACGGGTTGAAGGTGGCGGTGATCCTGGGGCTGGTCGACCGCGAAGAGGGCGGCCGCGAGACGCTGGAGAAAGAGGCGCCCCTCATCACCCTGTTTCGCAAGCGAGACTTCGTTTGATGGCGATGGCTGGGCGGATCGCGCTGGCCGTCGCCGCCGTCGCGACCCTGGCAACGATGATGTCGTGTGCCGCGCCCAAGCCGAAGCCCGTCGATTTTTCCGATGCGTCGCGCACCTACGTCGACAAGGACTACAACGACGTTTACGAACGCTGGACCCGGCACGACCGCGCGCTGAATGAGGTCGACGTGGCGCTGGAGGCATGGGGGACCTTCAAGAGCTGGGACTTTCGCGAGGCCTATGTCGAGCGGTATGCCTCGATCTATGGGCTCAGCCAGGCCGACCGAGCGCTCTTGCGCCAGGCTCAGCTGGACAGCTTTCGTCAGGCCTACGAGTTCCACCTGACCGCCCAGAGCGCCAACTATAAGTGGAATGATCTGGAGAAGAAGGACTCGGCCTGGCGCACGACGCTGGTCGACGGCCTGGGGCACGAGCTGTCGCCCGAATACGTGCGCGTGGTGAAGCTGCCCGACGCCTACGAGCGGGAGTTCTTTCCAGCCAAGACGCCGTTCACCAAGACCTACGCCATTCGTTTTCCGGTGTCGGGCTCATCGGACACCGGCGCCGGAATCGGCCCCACGGAATTCGTTGGCCCCAAGACCGGCACGATCACGCTGCGCATATCCAGCCCCATCGGCCGCGTGGAGCTGACCTGGCAGTCGCACTGACGGCAGCGCTCAGCGTTTCTTGCGGGCGGTGGTGGGCGGCGGCGTGCGGACGGGCTGCATCTTGCGTCCGGTGCCGCCGCGATCCAGGTCGTCGAATGACTCGACGACGTTGTGCTTGTAGAGATCGGCCTCGCGAGCGAAGAAATCGCTCTCGATGGCATTGAAGGCCGACGTGGGCGTCAGGTGCGAGCTGCTGATCTTCTTGAGCTTGGTCTTTGAGTCGGGCGCCTTGGCCTGTGGCTGGGGTGGCGGCGTCTTCGTCATGGCGGGGGCAGGCTCGGGGGCTGCCGCCGGCGGCAACTCTGCGGCTACCGGCGCGACGGGCGCGGGTTCCCGCGCCGCGATCACCACGGGCGCAGGCTGGGGAACATGAGCGGTGACCGGCGCCTCCAGCGGGGCAACCATGGGCGTCGCTCTGCGAGGAAAAGCGGCGTCCAGCTTCATGTGGATGGTCGGCTCCGTGCCGATGGCCAGCGCCTCCGCCGGCGGTGGCGTGCGCAACGATTTTCGGGCCGGGATGACGTTGGCGATCACCGCCGGCTCGGAGGAATTCTTTCTCACCGTCAGGGGAATGGGGGCCGGCGTCCGGCGCGCCGCCGGTTCACCCGACGCCAGGTCGCGCTGTCGCCCGCTCTTTCGCCGATCGCCTCCCACGGCTCGCTGGTCGGGGACGCTGCTCAGCCGCGCCGGGGTGGGACGGCTGACGGCGGCGGCGGGGGCATGGGCACCGCTGGGCCGTAACGGTCTGGCCGGAACAACTGGTGGTGGCGTCGCCGGAAGGGACGCTGACGGGCGCTGCATCCACGGGTCAATCCCGTTGCCGGGGCCTCCGTCGGCGGCGCCGTCATTGCGAATGGCCGAACCTGGTTGAAGCGCCAGGGCACCGGCATCGAGGATGCGCTTGATCACCCGCAGGGTGTCGAAGACGCGGAACGGGCTTTCCTCGATCACGTCGGCCAGCGTGCGCCGTCCATCGAACAATCGCAGCACCGGCGTCGCCTCTGCGGGGACCCGCTTGGCGCCCGGTACCGGGGTACCCGAGGTCGCGACATAGACGGTGCGGGGCGCGCCGAGATCGCGGGCCGCGTGGGCGAAATCGCGCATGAAGCGTTCGCACTCTTGCAGCAGATCGGCGGCGTCCAGGGTGAACTGACTGCGGCGGACCACCGGTCGCAGCTTCAGGGAGATGGCCGCCTCTTCCCACAGCAACAGCTGGTGCAAGGCGGGGAAGGCCTGCAGCGTGCCCACGTGAGCGGAGGTGACGGCGCCTTCCGAGAAGCGAACCTCGCCCTTCTTGTTTCCCCGATTGAGCTGCAGGATGCCCGAGCGATTGGTCGCCGACATGGCCCGGATCAGGTAGTAAAGACCGTAGTACTCCGACAGCCGGGCCTGCAGCTCGATCTCGTTTTCAGCCGGGCTGCTGGCCACCGCGTCCCGCACCAGCAGCATCAGCTTTCCCACGCTGATGACGTCGCGGACATAAAGTGGCGTGCTGAGGAAATCCGAGGCGCCGGCGGCCATGGCGGCCGGACGCATCGACGCCGGGCCCAGGGTCACCACTGGCAAATCTTTGGTGCTTGGCTGCCCGCGCAGGCCGGTGATGAGCCTCAGCCCTGACGGATCCGGTTCTCGCAAGGAGATCACCGCCAGCTGGGGCGTGGTGGTCCGGGCCAGTTCCGGTGCCATGCTGGCATCGACGGTTCCGGCGACAGCGCAACCTTCCCGTTCGAACCCGTAGGTCAGCGCGTCCAGGCCGTGGCGGTCGGAATCGACCAGCAAAAGAAGCGAAAGGTGGTTCATACGCCAGCCGCTCGAGTGAGCGGACAGGCCATCATTATACGCCGCCCGTGCGGACGCCAGGATGTCATGTCAGGTTCTGAGTTTCGTACATTGTGGGCATCGGTCAAGAAAACCCACACCCAAAAATCGATCGACCACATTGACGGAGCGGATGCACGCCGCTAGCCTTCGCCGCTCCCCGGTTTGCAGCCGGTTCGGCGCCCCTCACAAAATCAACCGAATGTCGGCAGAAGAGAAGGTAGGAGATCGGGATCGTCCTCTGACGGCGGGCGACCTGCAGGCGTACTTCCGGGCTGCCGCCAAGCCGCGCGCGCAGTTTCGGATCGGCATCGAGCAGGAAAAAATCGGCGTGCTGTCTGACGGCAGCGCCGTTCCCTACGAGGGCGAGCGCGGCATCTCGGCGATCCTCACCCAGTTGCTGGACCGTGGTTTCACCGCCCAGCGCGAGGACGGCCACATCATCGCCCTCGAGCGCCACGGCGAACGGATCACCGTCGAGCCGGGCGGCCAGCTGGAGCTGTCGGGCGCCACGCTGGCCAGCGCGCGCGACTGCAGGGACGCGCTGCTTCGGCACGTCAGCGAGGTGCAGGCCATCGCTGCTCCGATGGGCATTCGCTTTCTGGGCGTGGGGGCTCGCCCGTTTGGTTCCCTGCAGGCCATCCCCTGGTTGCCCAAGCGACGCTACACGGTGATGCGCGCCTACCTTCCCACGCGCGGTCGTCTCGCCCACGAGATGATGAAGCGGACCGCGACCGTTCAGGCGAACTTTGACTACGAGAGCGAGGAGGACGCCACCGACAAGATCCGGACCGCGTTCGGCGTCACGTCGATCGTCACGGCGCTGTTCGCGGCGTCTCCCATCACCGACGATCGCCCCAACGGGTTCAAGAGCTTTCGCGCCGCCATCTGGCTGGAGACCGACGAGGATCGCTGTGGGATCCTGCCGTTTGCCTTCCGGCCCGACTTTGCCTTTTCCCACTATGTCGACTGGGCCCTGGACGTCCCCATGTTCTTCGTGGTGCGGGGCGGAGACTATCGTCCCGCCGGCGGCATGACCTTCCGCCGCTTCATGCAAGACGGGTTCGGCGGGCAGCGGGCCACGATGGGCGACTGGGAGACCCACCTTTCGACGCTGTTTCCGGAGGTGCGGCTGAAGAAATACATCGAGCTGCGCGGGGCGGACGCCGGGCCTTTACCGGTCGCCGCGGCCCTGGGGGCGCTGTGGCGTGGGCTGCTGGAGGACGGGGAGGCGCGCCGCGCTGCCTGGTCGCTGGTGGCGAGCCACACCGTCGCCGAACGAGAGACGCTGAGGCGCGAGGTTCCGCGCGCCGGGCTCGACGCCAGGCTGGGCGGACGCCGGCTGGCCGAGCTGGCCGTCGAGCTGTTGCGTATCGCCCGCGCCGGTCTGCAACAGCTGACCGGTGGAGCGGGGGACGCGCCTCTGCTGGATCCGCTGGACGTCTACGCCCGGGCCGGACGCTGCCCGGCCGACGACCTGCTGGCCGATTTTGCGCGGGTGGGCGGAGATCCCGGCCGACTCATCCCTCTATGGGAGCTGCGAGTCGACGCGGGGGTCACGACCGGTTCTTGAGGTGCCGCCCGGATTTGAACCGGGGAATAAGGGTTTTGCAGACCCTCGCCTTACCACTTGGCCACGGCACCGTGTTGCTGGGACCCGCCGTAGATACCACAACTCGGCGGCACCTTAAATCGTCTCGGTGTTTCCACCGCTGCGCTGGGGCGGCGGCGACGACGGCGCGCCCAGGCGCAGGTAGCGGGCGGCCATGTCGAATTCGAAGAACGAGAACATCTTGGTGTCGATGACCTTCTTCCACAGCTGGTTGGCGTCGTCGGCGTGGCCGTCGCCCAGCTGGCGCATGGCCTCGTAGAAGAAGATCTCCGCCTGCTTGCCGACGGTGTCGGCGGCCGGTCGCAGCTGGTCGAAGGACATCTTTCCCACCGCGAAACGGGCCAGCTGGCGATACCAGACGGCGCCGCGGCGGGGACGGATCTCGCCATGCTGGCGATCGAGCATCTTCAAGTAGGCCTCGGCCTTGGCGTCGGGGATCTTGCTGGCCCGGCGGCTGAGGTCCAGGACCCACAGCGACGTGTACACCTTCATGTATTCGGAGACGCTGCGGCTGGGTCGGGCCAGGGCGCGGTGATAGATGGCCAGCGCCGGATCCACCTCGCCGTTTTCCACCAGGAAGGCCACGGTGTCGATGTACGTCTGCTCGCGATCGGGATCTTGCTCCAGCGCCTCGTCGAACTTCTGGATGCCGTCGGTGCGTCGGCCCAGCAGATAAAGAAGGCGGCCCACCTCGACGGTGGCCTCCGCGGCGGCGGTGAAGTTTTTTCGACGCTCCAGGTTGAAGACCAGCTGCTCCCAGCCCGACAGCGACGTGCGCCAGGCGACGGCGGCGCTGTCGTGGTCACCGGCCATGTCGTAGGCGTCGCCGAGCAGACGCTGCAAGCGAGACAGGCCCACCACCGAAGGCTCCTGGTCGCCGCCACCGCGCAGGCTGTCAAAACCGTCGCGCAGCAGCTGGGTGGCGCGGCGGGCGTCGCCGCGTTTGAGGACCAGCTTGGCCTGCTCGACAATCAGCGCCGGGCCCGCCGGGCCTTGCTCGCGGGCGCGGGCAAACAGCGCGTCGGCCTTGTCCACCAGACCGGCGTTGACGTAGCTGCGGCCCAGCTCGAAGTCGATGTCGGCGTCGGTGATCTTGAACTCCGTGCCGGTGAAGCGCTGGCGATCCTGGTGGGTGCGCTGGCGCAGGGCTTCCGCGTCGCCGGCGTCCATGGCTTCGCGTTCGGGATCGAGGCGCAGCTGCAGGCGGGCGAAGTACAGCTCCTCCAGCTCGACGGCCAGCTTTGCTTGCTGGTCGTGGGTGGCGGGGTTTCGTTCCAGGACCGCGCGCGCCTCTTCCAGCTGGCGAATGGCCAGGAACGGCGCCGACAGGACACGCGAGACGTGCGCCGACAAGATCAGCAGCTCGGCGTCCGAGGGAAACTGCGCCAGCCCTTTTTCCAGGACCCGAAAGGCCACCACCAGATCGGGCGCCTCGGTGGCGGTGCCGCCCAGAAATTCGATGCGGGGAAGAAAGCGCCGCGCCAGCTTCATGAAATCTTGCGGGCTGGCGGTCGGCTTGGCGGCTGCAACCAGCAGCTCGCGCAGTTCAGGATCGTCGCCCGGCTGTTGCGCCAGCGTCTGGGAGCGCTGGGTGGCCAGATCGATGCGGCCACAGCGCAGGTACAACGTCACCACGCTGGCCAGGGCACGCTGCATCTCCTCGCCGTGGGCCATCAACAGATCGCCCAGCGCCTTGCGCGCGGATTCGCCCCCCAGCGGCCGTCGCAGCACCGACTGGAATTTCTTCTGGCGATCGACGTAGAGGCCGTCGAGGGGCATGGCCAGCGCGGGCGCCGGCCAGTCGCCCAGCGCAGCTTCCAGCGTGTCGACGGCGCTGGTCGGGCGGTGGCCGTTGGCGGTCTCGGGCGAGGCGCTGGCCTCCTCGCTCCACTTGATCAGCTGGTCCAGGCGATCCGACCATTCGCGCACGTTCGGCTCCAGCGTGGCCAGCGTGCCCAGGGCCAGCACCACCGGGCCGTCCGCGCCACGCGGGGAGAACAGCGCCACCACCAGACGCGCCGTCCGGCCCAGCAGGTCGCGCTCGGCCTGGGGGATGCTTTTGCCGGCGTTCCAGATCTCCGCCGGATCGTACAGGGCCAGCGCATCCCGCAGGCACTCGAAGACCCGGTCATAGACGTCGTCGCTCTCGGTCTCTCGGACCTCGTCGCGCAGGCGGTCCGGGTTGAGAGCGACCACTGGATCCAGCAGATAGTGGATCAGCTTGCCGCGCAGGCCCTGTCGTTCGCTGGTGCCCTTTTGCAGCGCCTGGAAGACGAAGCGCCCCTCGAGGAAATCGTCTTCGAAGGCGATCCTTCCCAGGCGGGATGCCTGCCCTTGCATCTGCAATCCGGGTCCCGGCGGCGCCGCGGGTCCGTGGTGGGCACACGCGGCTGCGGAGCAGACCACGAACAGGGCAGCTCCGGCGGCACGCGAACGACGACGCGACATCTGGTGATTTTAGATCCGACTCCGTCGGGTGGTACGCTTTTCTCGAATGGCGAGCTGGGAACGTCGGGCCGGTGGGCGCCCGCTGGTGCTGGGTCACCGGGGGGCG
>DATLVT010000530.1:0-2089 GCA_035577105.1 Polyangia bacterium | reverse complement strand
ATGGCTGCGCTGGACCATCCGATCTCCCTGGTCGTCGAGGACGACGCCTACGTTCGCAGCGACGCCGCGCTGGCTTGGACAGGGACGGCGGCGTCGTTGCCGGCGTATCGCCGGGTGCGGGGCCGCCCCACCGACGTGTTGCTCGGCAGCAAGGGGCGCGGGTTCTCGCGGTTGCCGGGCAGCGGTGAGCTGTGGGTGGCCGGGCGGCCGGGACGGTGGCTGATCGTCTCGCTGGACGACGACATCTTTTATCTGCGCGAGGATCGGGTGCTGGCGTTCGACCGCAGCGTGTCCTGGGAAGCGGGGCGCGTGCCCGGTGACGGTCTGCGCCTATTGCAGTTTCGCGGCACCGGTCGGGTGGCGTTGCAGTTCGCGCAACCGCCGTCCGCCATACGGGTGACGGCCGACCACCCGGTGGCGGTGCCGCGGTCGCGCCTTTACGGCTGGGTGGGACGGATCGTGGCGCACGGTCTGCGCCGGGCCGAACGGCTGTTCCAGATCCATTGCGAAGGCGAGGGCGTCATCCTGCTGGACGTCGCGCGATCAGCCCGTCATCATCCGGTCGAGCGGGCCAGGCCAGTCTGATGGGAAATCTCCAGCGCGAATTCACCAATCTGCCCAACCTGGTGACCATGGGCCGCGTGGTCCTGGTCCCCTTCGTGCTGATCTTCATGGACAACTTCAGCCCCATGCGCAGCTTCATCGCCAGCCTCCTGTACCTGGGCGCGGCGGCCGGCGACGCGCTGGATGGGTATCTGGCGCGCAGCCGTGGTCAGGTCAGCACGCTGGGCAAGTTTCTGGATCCGCTGGCGGACAAGCTGATCGTCACCGCGGTGCTGGTTTACATGGTGTCGCTGGGTCGGGTGTCGGCCTGGGTGGTGGTCGTGCTGATCGCGCGCGATCTGGCCATCAACGGCCTGCGCAGCGTCGCCTCGGCGCAGGGGCTGGTCATCGCCGCCAGCGACGGGGGCAAGATCAAGACGGCGCTGCAGCTGGTGGCGGTCATGATGCTGCTCATCTATTTCCGCTATCCGGTCCTGGGCACCGGCATCAACCTCGACTACCACCGGGCCGGGATGATCGTGCTTTACCTGTCCATGGTCATCTCGCTGCTGTCGGCGGGGCAGTACCTGCGCGATTTCTTCGCGGCCGCCTTTCGTCAGCCGCGCTCGGCTCCGTGATCGTCGTTCCGGCAGTGCCGCTGGCGCCGGCCGAGGCCGCCCGGCGCGTGGCCGCCGGGGTGGGTTCGTTCTGGTTGGCGTCTCCCGGCCCGAAGGGTGACGGCGACGGCGACCTCGAGATCGCCGCCGATTTCGTGGCCTGCGATCCGGTTGGCGTCGTCGAGGGCTCGTCCGTCGAGCAATTGCAGGAGACCTGGGCCGAGCAGCGCCGCCGCTGGTCCGGCGAGGACGGCGCGCCGCCGCCCGTCGGGGTGCCGATCGGGGTTGGCTGGCTGTCGTACGATCTGGCGAGACAGTGGCTCAGGCTGCGCCCGCAGGCCACCGATGATCATGGCTGGCCGGACATCGGCTTCTATTTTTACGACGCTGTCTGGTGCCACGACAGCGGCGGCCAGACCGCCAGCATCGCTGCCGTGGACGAGGCGGCGGCCCGGCGGTTGTCCGCGCGCCTGGGCCGGCCTCTCGAAGAGTCGTCGCCGTCGTCGTCGCGCTCCGCCGTTCGCCTGCCGGCGCTGCGGGCGGATCAGACCGACGACCGTTATCTGGGTGGTGTGGCGCGCATCCTGGACTATCTGCAGGCGGGCGACGCCTACCAGGTGAACCTGGCCCGCCGGCTGGCGGCGTCCTTCGAAGCGGTCCAGGCCCTGGCGCTGGCCGACGGACTGCGCGCGCGCGCCCCGGCACCGCACGGGCTATGGCTGAGCACGGTCGACGGCCGGGCGGCCATCGTGGGCAACTCGCCCGAGCGGTTCCTTCGCGTCGACGGCGCCGGGGCCATCGAAACGCGTCCCATCAAAGGCACCGCCCGGCGCGGCGCCCCCGACGACGCCGCCGCCGACCAGCTGGCGCGGCAGACCCTGCTGGCCTCCGAGAAAGATCGCGCCGAGCACGTGATGATCGTCGACCTC
>DATLVT010000529.1:0-5970 GCA_035577105.1 Polyangia bacterium | reverse complement strand
GGGGGCGTGGGCGCCGGCGTCGGCGTGGGCGCCACGGGCACCAGCGGCACCCCGGATTTCTTCCGTTCGTCGACCACCCTCTCCAGCTCGGCGATGCGCCGCTCGACGATCTCGCGATTGGGGGCGTTGGGCGATCGCTGCAGATACCGGCGATAAAACCGAATCGCTTCCGAGAGTTGATCGCTGAGCCGGTACGCCTGGGCGATGTTGTAGATCATCGCCGCGTCGCCGCCGATCTCGTAAGCCTTCTGGTACTCCTCGATCGCTTCCTGGTACTTGCCGACGTCATAGGCGCGCGTCGCCTTGTCATAGTGCAGCTTCATCTCCGACTTCTGCTGCGGCGACAACTGCATCGCCTGGGCAGCAGGCGCGCCGCCGAGAAGGACGGTGAACAAAACCCCTAATGCTGCGGCGAGAACAAAGAACCTTCCGGATCCGGCTGGCCAGAACACGCCCATCATGGAGTCCCCAAAATTAAGTGAGCAGGCACCGAAAAATTTCCAAAGGTAACCTACCCTACTGCGACGGATCTGAAAAGGGGCCAATGATCCCGCGGGCCTCTCGCGCCGCCGGCGAGATCCGTAGTAGGGTGCGTCCGTTTCGACCTGGAGGTCCTGATGCTCGTTCCGATGCGACTGGTGGCCTGTCTCGGTTTTGCGGTGTCCGTCATCTCATGCTCGCAAAAGGCCGAGGTGACCACCGCCTGCTGCGATCAGCTGAAATTCCCGCCCGGGATACCGGCGTTCACGGTGGTGGCGGACGACACGACCGGCCCATCGGACGGTCAGGACGTCAAGATCCGGGTGGCCTTGCGGCAAAAGACCTCGCGCGACGACGTCTACAAATCGATGCAGTTCCTCTATCGATACGCCATGACCCGGCGGTCGTTCGAGCCGATCACCTTCACCGGGCAGTTCTTCACCACCGAAGGCGAGGCCCAGTCGGGCGCCAACCCGGTGGCGAAGATCTGGCGTGAGCGTTCTGACCAAGGTCCCAAGTGCGAAAACGGTGTGGCCCTGGAATTTTCCGAGCAGATCGACAAGGCGTTCGCGTACAGCCTGAATCGCGCCCAGCCCGAGGATCTGGCAGACACCTGCCACCTGGCCGAAAAGAAGGTCCAGGCGCGCTTTGACGAGAAGTTCGCCCACAAGCCCACGTACAAGATCGACGCCGCCAACCATGCCGCCGAGGTCACCTACCCGTACCTGGAGGCCGGCAAGGACGAATACGTCAAGGGGTTGACCTTCAACGCCGCCATGACCTACTGGGCCGAGTTCACCAACACCATGTTCAGCAAGGCCCCCAATCTGGCCGAGCTGACCTATGTCGGCGTGCTGGACGACCAGCCGGTCCTGAAGATCACCGTCACCCGGCCCGAGTTCGATTCGAAGCTGTCCACTGTCCAGGAGACCATCGCCTCGTACGCGGCCATCACCTTCGCCAAGCTGGGGCTGCACAAGACCGACGACAAAGGCGCGCTGAAAGATCAGGAGCAGCAGAAGACCAAGACTTACAAGGCGGCGCTGTCGTTTCTCCCCAAGAACCGCGTCTTCGTCTCGCCCAAGCTGAAGACCTGACCCGGATCGCCAGGTTCGCTATCCCAGGCGGAGGCGAACCATCGGGATCACGCCCAGGCCCACCAGCAGACCGAAGACGCCGAAGCCGATGGTGATGACCGCGGTGATGGTCGAGCGGTTCACCAGCCGTTCCATCAGCGTTTCGCGTTCGCGGCGTGGCCGGACCAGAACCTGCGCGGCGCCCGCGATGATCAGGATGACGCTGCAGATGACGAAGAACTTGGGGATGAAGGCCGCCGCGGGATTCATGACGGTTCAGTCGACCCCGCGCCGGGCCAGCTCCTCGTACAGGGTGATGAGGCGCCTGGTGATCGGGCCGGGCCGGCCGTTGGCCAGCGGTTGATCATCAATGCGGGTCACCGGCAGCACGCCGCGGGTGGCGCTGGTGATGAACGCCTCGTCGGCCTCGCGTAGCTGCTCGGGCGAGATGCGCCGCTCCTCGATGGGGATGCCGTTCTGACGGCAGAGCTCGATCACCTTGGCCCGGGTGATCCCGTCCAAGATCCCCACCTCGGACGACGGGGTGGCCACGACGCCGCCCGAGACCAGGAAGACGTTGCTGCTGGCCCCTTCGGCCACGCCACCGTCGGCGGCGCACAGGATGGCCTCGTACGCGCCAAAGCGCCGGCGGGCCTCGCCCAGGGCCAGCACGTTGTTGAGGTAGTTGCCCGATTTCACCGCGGGATCGATGGCGCGCGGGCTGTTGCGGGCGATGGAGACGATGCTGACCACCACGCCCTTGGCGTACATCTCGGGCGTGGGCGGGCCCAGCGGAAACACGATCACCACCAGCTGCGTGTCGAGAGCCGCGGCCGGATCCAGATCCAGCTTGCCGGTGCCGCGGGTGAGAATCACACGGATCCGGGATTCGGGGTTGGCCGCGGCAGCCACCGTCTCGCCGATGGCCCGGGCGATTTCGGTCCTGGGCGGAGGCACAAGACCAATCCGTTGCGCCGATCGCTCGAGGCGCGCAAGATGCTCGTCGGCCGCGAACAGTCGGCCGTACGCCGTACCGATGGTCTCGTAAACGCTGTCGCCATACAGAAAACCTCGGTCAAAGACCGAAATCTTCGCTTCTTCCGGTAGGCAAACCCGCCCGCCTAAATAAACACGGATGGACATGAGCGGGCAGAACCTAGTACATCCGAAGCGCCTCGGCTATTCTGCCGACCCAGCCGTAGACTGTTTCCGCATAACCCGCCTGGAGTGCCCGTGAACATTCTCCGCGTCCGCTGCCGGAACATCGACGAGTTCGAAGAGCACTACCTCTCCGACCTCCCGCACGGAGGGGTCTTCGCCCCCACCACGACCGAGCTGCCGATCGGAGCGCCCGTGGTGGTCGAGATGGCGTGCGACGGTCTCCCCAACAAGGTCCTCATCAAGGGCACGGTCACCGCCTGGCGGCCCGCCCTGCCCCGCATGCGTGTGCGCGCCGGCGCGACCGTGGCGTTCGACGAGGATGAGGCGACCAAACGGGACTTCATCGTCCAGACCCTGCGCGGAAGCCGCCCGCCCACCCGCAAACGGAAGCACACCCGCATCCCCATCGGCATCCCGGCCAGGGTGCGCATCGCCAGCGAGCTGGACGCCACCGACGCCGAGCTGCGCGAGATCAGCGTCAGCGGCGGCCTCATCTATGGTCCGTTGCAGCCGCCCATCGGCACCGACGTCGTCCTGGAGATCGCGCCGCCCGGCAGCGAGGCGCCCTTCGACCTGTCGGGCCGCGTGGTTTATCATGCCGGGATCAATCAGATCGGCGTGCGCTTCCTTTACCGTGAAGGGGGCGGTTCGCGGCGGCTACGCGAGCTTGTGCGCCGCTTCAAAGCGCTGTGACCCGCTCACCATCTGGAGGAAAACGCCCATGAGACCAGCCGCCACCCGGATTGCCGCCGCCGCTCCCTTCGCGCTTTGCCTGCTGGCGGCGGCCCCCGCCCTGGCCAGTCATTACGCCCTCACGGAGGTCTCGCGGCTGGTCAGCGCCTCCGACGCCGAAAAGCTGCACAAGGCGGGCGTCGACACCACGGAGCAGGTCCTGGACAAGGCCGGCAAGAGCAAGGACCGCAAGGCCCTGGCCAAGGAATCGGGGATGGGCCTCCCTGCCCTCACCACCCTGGCCAAGCATTGCGATCTGCTGCGCATCAAGGGCGTGGGCCCCGAGATGGTGATGCTGCTGGAGGCCGCCGGTGTGAAGTCGACCCCCGATCTGGCCAAGCGCGACGCCGCCGGCCTGGTCGCCGCCGTGGAGTCGGCCAACAAGGCCAAGAAGATCTCGGAGAAGCTGCCCACCGAACCGCAGCTGGCCGACTGGATCGAACAGGCGAAAAAGCTGCCGCCGGTCATAGACGCCAAGTAGCCCGGATTTTTGATAGAGTCGCCCCCGCGCGATGGCACCCGCACCTGATCCTCTGGCGCCGCCCTCCGGCGCCCAGATTGCGCCCGGCTCCGTCATCGGAGGGCGATTTCGCATCGAGGCGTTGCTGACCCAGGACGCGGCCAGCCAGACCTACCGCGCCCAGGACACCGGCCAGGGCATTCCGGCAACGGTGCGCATCATCCCGCTGCGTGTGCTGGGGGCGGCAGCCTCTTCGCTGGAGGCGGATGTCGAGAAGGCCAGCGCCATCGTCCACAAGAACCTGGTCGACGTGCTGATGGTCGGTCGCGAGGCCGATTTCTACTTCATCGCCACCGAGTGGCTGGACGGCCAGACCCTGCGCGAATTCCTGGACAGCAAGCTGGGTGAAGGGGCCGGCGTGTCCATGAAAGGCGGGTTCAACCTGGTCGCCCACGTGGCGAACGCGCTGGAGACAGCCCAGGCGGTGATGCCCCACGGCGCGCTGAATCCCAGCAACATCTGGGTCGGCAAGTCAGGCCGCGTGAAGGTCGCCAACCTGGGATTGGCGCGCACCTTCCCTGCCCTGGCCCGGCGCGAGGTGGCGGGCGGCGGCGGCGCCGGCGGATCGCGAATCGATCAGGTCTACGTCGCTCCCGAGCTGCAGGCCGGCGGCGCGCCGACCCTGAACGCCGACGTTTTTTCGCTGGGCGCCATCCTGTTCGAGGTGCTGACCGGCCGCCCGCCGGCCGGCGCGGTCACCCCCGCCAGTCAGGTCAACCCCGAGATCCCCGGCGAGGTCGACCGGGTGATCGCCCGGGCGCTGAGCCGCGCGCCGGCGGCGCGATTCACCACGGCGGCTGATTTTCGCAACGCCCTGGCCGCCGCGCTGACGGGACAATCCGCGTCGGTCGTCGAGCAGGCGGGTGGCCTGGACGGGGAACGGCCTTCGCCGGCCTTCCCGCGCAGCATCTCGACGTCGGGGGTTTCGGGTCTGGTCAGCGGCGTCGCCGGCGCAGCGGCCGGTTCTGGTAGCAGCAGCGGCGTCACCGCGACCGGCGAACCGGCGCGGCTGACGCTCGGAAAGTCGTTCAACGTGATGGAAGCAGCCGGTGGCGCCGACGATAACCAGGAACGCTGGTTGATCCAGAAGGACAAGCTGGATTTCGGACCTTTCTCGCTGGCCCAGATCAAGACCCAGATCGAGACAGGCGACATCCACGGCGACCACATGATCGTCGACAGCGACTCGGGCGCCCGCAAGAAGGTCAAAGACTTTCCCGGCCTGCAAGACTTCACCAAGCAAGCCGAACGCCGCCTGGAGCAGCAACGCCGCGCCCGCGCCGAGAAGGCTCACGAGACCGTCGAGAAGAAAAAGTCGATGGCCACCTTCCTGATCGTCGGCGCCGCCGTGGTGGTGGTGGGCGGCGTGTTCGGCGCGTATCTGCTGTCCCGCAAGGCCTCCGAAGGGGGGCAGCTGGCCTCGCGCGCCGAGGAGGCCGAGGTCGACGCGTTCCTCAAGGGGGTGAAGATCAACTTCGCCACCGCTCACGTCGCCAAGCGAACCGCGGGCGGGCACCGGACCGGCGGCGGTGGCGGCGGCGACGAGTTCAACAACGACATGAACATCGGCGACGTGACCAAGGCCGGCGGCGGCGACGAAACGCTGGACGACAACGTGATCCAGAAGGTGATGCTGGGGAACTATCGCAGCCTGGTCCCCTGCATCATGCAGGAACGCCACCGCTCGCCCGGCCTCTCGGACATCAACGTCGACTTTGTCGTCCGCGGCACCGGCAAGGTCTCCGCCGTCAAGGTCAACGGCCAGCGCGGCGGCCCCTTCCCCAGCTGCGTCCTAGGCCGCATGCAAGGCTTCGGCTTCCCCAAGTTCAACGGCTCAAAGACCATCGCAAGCTGGTCCATGTCCATGCGCTGAGCTGAGCCTGGGTCTTGCGGCGTCCGCCTCCTCCTGGTGGGCAATGCTGCAGACTATCGAATGAAAACCTGAGGAGACAAAAGTCGCTCGAAGGTCCGACATCGGCAGAGTCCGCAGCGGAACGGATG
>DATLVT010000528.1:0-11003 GCA_035577105.1 Polyangia bacterium | reverse complement strand
GCCATCGCCCAGCCTCGCCCGAGCGCCACGCTGGTCCCACGGCCGGTGCCGCCGCCGCAGCCGCCGTCGGCGGAACGGATCTACCGCGAGGCGGAGGCAGCGATGCACCGTCGGGACACAGCCGGCGCCCAGCGCGCCCTGGAAGACGTGGTTGCTCTGGGTGGTGGGAGCCCGCTGGCAGATGTCGCCCGATACGAGCTGGCGCAGCTGGCGGTGCGCGCCGGCAACCAGGCGAGCGCCGCCCAGTGGCTGGACGCGCTGCTGGCCAGCGATCGCGAGCCAGCGCTGCGCGAACCGGCGCGCTTTCTGCGCTGCGAGGTGCAGGTGCGATCGGGCGACGCGGTCGATGCCCGCCGGTGTCTGGAGAGCTTCCGCGCCCGGTTCCCCGACTCCAGCCGCGACGCGACGGCGCTGGGCTGGCTGGTGCGTCTGGCGCCGTCCCCTCCCCAGTGTCCGCCGCTGCGGTCGCTGGTCGACGAATATCTACGCCGCTATCCAACCGGTCCCGACGCGGCGCTGGCGGCGCGACGAAGGGCAGCGTGTGGGCCTTGAGGTCGTCGCGCTCTTGGTTCTTGTCCTTGTTGCTGGCGCTGGGGGCCGGGCCCGGATGTGGGACGAAGATCGTCGACCTGGTGGTGCCGACAGACGGGCCCAGCAGCGGTGACGTGGCGCCGGCCACCAAATGCGAGACGGTCACGCGCAGCGACGGTTCGCAGTGCCAGCTGTGCTATGGCCCCGACGGGATGGTGATCAAGTCATCCTGCACACCGGCTGCGGAGCCCGACGCCATGACCCCGGCCGATGCGGCGCCCCAGTGCAAGGCCATACCGACCGGCGATACGACCTGCCTTCTGTGCATCACGGCCGGCGGCATGATGACCATGGCCTGTCTCAAATGCGATCCGCCGGTGAAGACCAGCGACATGGGCGAATACTGCCGCAGCTGCGCGTGGTCCGACGTCGGCGGAAGTTGCCTGCAGTGTTTTGCCGTCGACGGCAAGCCGACCTTCGACGATTGCGATGGCTTGCGCCCGGGCACGCCGGCGGACGCGGGCGTCATGATGTGATGAAAAAAGAATTTCGATCTGTGCCCGCTGGCCAGACTAATCCCGATGAACGCACTCACCCACTTTGCACACCGAGGGAGGTTTCCATGCCGCAACCAAATACCGTCGTTCGCCACACGCTGGCTTTCGGCGCGGCCTGTCTGGCTCTGACCCTGACCCTGGCCGGCTGCAGCGATCCGCCGCTGGGCACCGATCCAGTGACCGGCAAGGAGCCGACCAGCAACGCAAAGGGAGGCAGCGGAGGATCAGCCGCGCCATCCGGGATGCCCGGAGGGGCGTCGGGCCAGGGGCAAGGTTCAACGGGCGACCCTGGCAGCACGGGTCCCGGCGGCGGCACCGCGAAACCGGTCCCGGGCGATGGCATGACCCCGACCGGCCCCGGTGCGGGCACCACCACCACGCCCGGCACCGGCAAGGGCGTCGCCGGTTGCAGCATGACCGACGACGGCAAACAGATCTGCGTCGTCTGCAATGACGCCTCTGGCAAGACCGTGCGCCAGGGCTGCTATGGCAAGAGTGACATGACGACGATGATCGATTGCTACCAGCTGCAGCGGGTCGACGGTTCGCTGTGCAATATCTGCTTCGACGCCAAGGGGACCATCGTCAAATCGGCGTGCAGCATGCCGCTGCCGCCCATGCAGCCGGCCGACAACTGCAAGAGCTATGTCGACCCGAAGAGCCCCGATCAAAAATGCGTGATCTGCTATGACCCGACGTCAGGCAAGGAGCTGATGCGTGGCTGCAGCTCGGTCCCGCCCGACGCCGGCATGGGGATCAAGTGTGACCAGACGATGTCACCCGATGGCTCGGTCTGCTCTGTCTGCGTCGACGCGACCGGGATGGTGATCAAGAAAGGATGCTCGTCGCCGCCGGGCATGCCGCCCTCCGGCGGAACGAAATGCGTTCCCCAGGATCTGATGGGCCAGAAATGCGTCGTCTGTTACGACGAGGCCGGCACGGTCATCAAGAGTGACTGTTCGGGATCAGGGATGACGCCCCCGGCGGTGCCACCGCCCGCGCCCACCATCAAATGCGCCGACGAGATGCGCGCCGACGGCTCGGTGTGCACCACCTGTTACGACGAGATGGGTCAGGTGGTGAAGCAGGGCTGTACGCCTTAGCGGCTTCGCCGCCGCGGGAGGGGCCCTGCTGGGAGGCGCGGGAGGGGCCTGCTGGCCCCTCCCACGAGCCCTCCCAACGCGACGAGAGCCGGGGGCAGATCTGGCTCGGCAGGTGTTGTCTCCGGCGGGCAGAGCCCGCCTCCGATCCCAGACGGCGGAAGTTGACCGGGTGCTTGCCGCGGGATTTCTTTTCGGGTCGAATGGGTCCCGGAGATCACGTGTTGCCTGACTTTTCGAACGCGGGGCGCTGGGCACTGGTGCCGCTGCTCCTGGCGGCGGCGCTGCTGGTGGGTCGCCTTCTCAGCTGGCTGACCACGAGAGCGCTCCGGCGGATCACGGTCCGCACCGCCACCACCTGGGACGACGTGATCGTCGATCGGATGAGCGGCCCCCTCACCGTCGGGTGGGCGGTGGCCGCGACCTTTGTGGCGACGCCGCACGTGGGGATCCCCCCGCTGGCCGCCGACATCCTGAACCGAGGCCTGAAGATCGCCTTCGTGGCCGCTGTCTTCTGGGCCATCTTCCGGCTGGTGAACGTGGCCGGCGATCTGATGCGCACGTCGGGCTGGTTCTCGCAGCGGCTGGCGTCGCGGGCATTGGTCGCCCTCGGCGAGCGAACGTTGAAGATCGCCATCGCCGTGGTGGCGGGGGTGACCTTGCTGGCGCAGCTTGGTTACCCGGTGGCCAGCTTGATCGCGGGCCTGGGCATCGGCGGCCTGGCCCTGGCCCTGGCCGCGCAGAAGACCGTCGAGAACCTGTTCGGCGCGTTTTCCATCGCCATCGACGAACCATTTCATCACGGCGACTTCGTGAAGATCGAGGACGTGATGGGGACCATCGAGGTCATGGGCCTGCGGTCGACGCGGGTGCGGACCGCCGACCGCACGCTGGTGGCCATTCCCAACGGCAAGCTGGCCGAGCTGCGCATCGAAAACTTCGCCGCGCGCGATCGGCTGCGCCTGGCCTGCACCGTCAGCCTGATCTATCAAACCACCGCCGAGCAGATGCGGCGCGTGCTGACCGGCCTGGATGGCGTCTTGCGGGCTCAACCCAAGCTGTGGCCGGACAACGTCGTCGTCAAGTTCAAGGAGCTGGCGCAATCGTCTCTGGACATCGAGGTCATCGCCTGGTTCCAGACGCGCGACTGGGGCGAATTCCAGGCGATCCGTCAGGAGGTCCTGCTGGGTTTCATGGGCGTCGTCGAGTCGGTCGGCACGGCCTTCGCCTATCCGACGCGAACCCTGAGGGTGGTCCCGCCCCCCGGCGGCGCGCCCGCACCCGCCAAGATTGGACCCAGCGGCGCCGCCCACTGAAGGCCGGGCGCCGCCGCGCTAAGCTTTTTCGCGCATGCCGGTGCGGACCAAACGCTGGAACGATCCCGAAGATCCCGAGGACGGGTTTCGCCTGCTGATCTGCCGGATCCGCCCGCGCGGCGTGGCCAAGGCCAGGGAGACGTGGACGGCATGGTGGCCCGACCTGGGACCCAGCCGGCGATTGCTCGACGATTTTCACGGCAAGAGCGCCCCGCCCATCTCCTGGGACGACTACCGGTCACGCTACCTGCAGGAGATGCAGGGCCCGGCACCGCTGTGGCGCATCCGCGATCTGGTCCGGCGCGCGGCCGCGGGCGAGACCATCACCCTGCTCTGCTCGTCAGCTTGCACCGATCCACGACACTGCCACCGCACCCTGCTGGCCGCTCTGATCAGCCGTTAGCCGCCGTTAGCCGCCCATCAGCTTGGCCATGCGCGCGTTCATTTCATCGGGCGAGATGTCCTCGACGTGGGTCGACAGGGTCCACAGGTGTCCGAACGGATCTTGCAGTGTGCCGCTGCGGTCGCCGTAGAACTGGGTGGTGACCGGACGCATGACGGTGGCGCCGGCGTCGATGGCCTGCTGGAAGCGGGCGTCGACGTTTTCCAGGTAGATGCTGAACCCGGCGGTCGACCCTCCCAGCGTCTTGGGGCTGCGGGTGATCGCCTCTGCCATCTCCGGCATCTCGTCGGACAGCATCAGGCGCGAATCGCCGATCTGGATCTCCGCGTGTCCCAACCGGCCGTCAGGCATCTCCATCTTCAGGATCTCCTTGGCGCCGAAGGCCCGCTTGTAAAACTCCAGCGCTTCCTTGGCGCCCTTGATGCTGAGGTAGGGCGTCACCGAGTGATAGCCATCGGGGATCGCCTTTACTTTTGTGGCCATGATCGTCCTCCTCACGTCTGTCGTTTGAGTTCATGATAGCGCCATGACTCCATCGCCGAATGCGCCGTATGAACTTTATTATTGGTCCGGCATCCAGGGACGCGGAGAGTTCGTCCGCCTCGCCTTTGAAGCGACGGGAACGGACTACGTCGACGTGGGACGGCTGCCGGCGTCGACCGGCGCCGGCGACAAGGCCGTCGCCGCCATCCTGCGCGACCAGCCGGGACAGGCCCTGCCGTTCGCCCCACCGGTGCTGCGGCACGGGCCGCTGTTGATCGCGCAGACCGCGCAGATTCTGCAATACCTGGGTCCGCGCCTGCAGCTGGTGCCCTCCGACGAGGCCAGCCGGCTGCTGGCGAATCAGGTGCAGTTGACCGTCTCCGATTTTCTGGTCGAGGCGCACGACGTTCACCATCCCGTCGGGGTGGACCTTTATTACGAAGACCAGAAACCGGAGTCGCAGCGGCGCGCCGAAAATTTCCTCAAGAACCGGGCGCCCAAATATCTGGGCTACTTCGAGCGCGTCGTCGGCCTCAACGACGACGGCGCCGGCGTTCACGCCGTCGGTGACGCCCTGTCGTACGTCGATCTATCGCTGTTCCAGGTGATGAGTGGAATGGCCTATGCATTCCCGCGCGCCACCGCCCGGCTGGCCAAGGCGCTGCCCCGCCTGGTGGCGCTGCGAGACGCCGTGGCCGCCCAGCCGCGCGTCGCCGCCTACCTGGAATCCAAGCGACGGATCCCCTTCAACGAGCACGGCATCTTCCGGCATTATCCCGAGCTCGACGCCTGAGCGCATCGCCGCCGTCTGCTGCGCGCGCCGAGCCACGCGTCCGCTAGAGCGCCAGGGCCGCGCGAGCCGCGCCGGCCTGATGCGCGCCGGAGCGCCACAGCTCGCGATCGGGAGGCCCGGCCACGGCGTCCAGCCACCAGGGGCCGGTGGCCAGCGCCCCGGCGGCGTGCGTGAAGACGCAGGCCCGACCCAGCTCCGTCGAGCTGCCGGCGTTGAAGATGCGCACCGGGCGCCGATCGTCGAACGGGCGTAGGACGCGAGGCTGGTGACGGTGGCCGTGCAGCACCAGGTCGCAGCGGCCACGAATGCGGGCCAGCAGATCGCCTCCCCGGTCCAGCTCGCAGGTAAAGCGCAGGCCCATCCACGCCGAGAGACGTTCCACCGCGTGTTCATCCGGCAACGGCAGCAGGTGGTGATGCAGCAGCAACACCACCAGATGACCGGCTGGCGCCCGCGACAGCGCCGCATCGACGCCCTCGATGTCTTCGCTCTCCAGCAGCCCCTGCCCGTTGATCCACGAGCGGTTGTGGGGGCCCGTCGAGTCCAGCCTGATCAGATACAGACCGTGCCTGGTCTCGGTCTGCACGCGCGGTCCCGGCATGATGGTGTCGCCCAGGTCGTCGCCCAGGCGATCGTGGTTGCCCGGGACCACGGAGACGCGCTCCGAATCCAGCAGGGGCGCGAAGGCCTGCCTGAACAGCTCCAGCTCCCGGGTCTTTCCCCGGTGGGTCAGATCGCCGGTCACCACGACGTGGTCGATGTCGGCCTCGACCAAGGTCTCGCACAGCTGAACAGCCCGCTGATCAGAATCCGGGCTCCGTCCCATGTGGAGATCCGAAATATGGGCCAGCGTCCGCGGTCGCATCAGCGCCGGCGCCTCGATTGCCTGTTGTTCATGCTGCCTACGGTAGAGGGCCTCCGTGACATCGTCGGGGCGTAAGCGTGCCGACATTGAAACATTGTTGGGACGTTTTCTGGCCGAGATTGTTGCGCTTTCGCCGCGAGACGGTGTTGTCAATCGCTCGTAAGATACCGGTAAAGTCGTGACCAGCCTCGCCGAACAGACGTCACCGCCGGGGACCGCGGCCGTTGGAACTGGACGCTGGCTGGAGCTTTTCCTGCTGTTTGTCGCCGGTCCGGGGCTGATCTCATTGGGGCCGCGCTGGCTGCTGCTGGTGGTCATCGTGACCGGAGGCATCGTCTGTTTGGCCCTGCTCCGGGCGGATCCCACCTTTCCGCGGGCTCAGCTGTTCAATGTGGGTGCGCTGCGGGGCGGATTGAAGCAACTGTTGCTGCGCACGGCGATCGTCTGGACCGCTCTTTTGCTGTTCACGCTGCTCACGCGGGGACCCGGTGGGCTGTTTCTCTTGCTGCGCACGCGGCCGCTGATCGGGGCGGGCGTGATCGTGCTTTACCCGATCCTCTCGGCATTTCCGCAGGAGCTGATGTACCGCACGTTTTTCTTTCATCGCTATGGCGGACTCTTCTCGCGACCGGCGACCTTGATGGTGACCAATGCCCTTCTCTTCGGCTGGTCGCACATCATCGTTCACAACGCCATCGCCATGCTGCTGGCCACGGTGGGGGGGCTGCTGTTCGCCCACACCTATCAGCGGTCACGCTCGACGGCGCTGGTGACCCTGGAGCACGCTCTTTACGGCGATTTCGTCTTTGTCGTCGGCGTGGGCGGGATGTTCGTGAACGGCGTCCGGCTGCTCTCGCGCATCATCAAATAGCCGTGCCGCCCAGCTGGTGCAGAGGGGGCACCGCCTCGCGCGCCACCAGGCGAGAGCGGCTGGCGGCGGCCTGGGCCAGACCGATGCTGACCCAGACGCCGGCGCTGAAATAAAGAGACATCCAGGGAACCTCTTCCTTCCAGTCAACCCAGCGGTGCGTGACCACCCGGCGCTCCTGAGCGTCGGCCCATCCCTGCCGCAACGTCAGATAGGGCTTGGCGACCAGCTGATCGGCTCGCCACCGGTTGAAGTACATCGGGACGTCGACGCCGCACATGAAGGCCATGTAGGCGACGTTCAGCACGATGGCCAGGCCGATGAACCGCCGCCGCAGCCCCTGATAGCGCGGCAGCAGCGCCACCAGTCCGACGGTGGCCAGCGCCGAGGTGACCGCCCACAGCGATTCCTCGACGACGCTGCCGATGAAGTTGGTGGTCAGGGCGCTGTACCAAGAGCTGACCTCGGCCACGACGATGAGGGGCACGATCAAGCACGAGGCGGCAAACGCCAGCGGAACCCGACGCACCAGCGACATCTCGCGCATGGTCAGCGCCCATTGCGTGACCAGAGACAGCTCGGCGATGGTGGCGACCGTCCGGGCGATGGCGGCGCTGGAGATCGGCGAGGCCGACAGACAAAAGCGGGGCGCCTCGGCCCAGGGCAGAAAAGAGCGGAAGCCGCAGCCGACCACGAACAACGCTGACAGCACCAGTTGCAGCTCCTGATAGGTTCGGTCACCGGGCTCTCGGTTGTTCCGGGCCCGCCACCAGCTGGCCGCCACCGCCAGCCAGACGGCCGCGTTCAGGACGCTGACTGTGCGCAGGGCGAGCCACCAGACAGTCACCGCGGTGGAAACATCGTCTGTCATCGTTGGCACATGCTTGGCAAATCATCAGCCTTCTAGCAAGAAATACCCTTCTGTTTCATTACGGGGGGCCACCGTCGCCGAAAGGTCACACAACTGTGATGGGGTTGTGGGCGTCGCCGTCGACGAGTCGGTCTATGATCGATCTCCAAAAGGAGACGACAAATGAAGAAATTCCTAGCAGCGCTGGCCGAGCAGAGGTGGGATGACCACCGGTACTATCATCACAGCCGCATCAATCAGTCCTTGCATCTGATCAGCGCCCTGAGCTTTGTCGTGACGTACGTGTTGCTCTTCACCAAGCCGGTGACGGCGGCCCTGTTCGGCTGGACGTTCGCCATGTGCATCCGTCAGGTCGGCCACTTCTTCTTCGAGCCCAAGGGCTATGACGAGATGAACCAGGCCACGCACGAGTACAAGGAGAAGGTCAAAGTCGGCTTCAACCTGCGCCGCAAGATCATTCTGCACAGCATCTGGGGATTGACCCCGCTGGTGCTGTACCTGGAGCCGTCGTTCTTCGGCATCCTGCCCCCGCACACCGATCTGTCCGGCTATCTGCAGAACCTGTCGCGCGTGTGGATCGCCCTGGCCGTGGGCGCCCTGCTCTTCCGCACCATCCACCTGTTCTTCCTGCGCGACGTGATGACCGGCCTGGTGTGGATGACCAAGATCCTGACCGACCCCTTCCACGACATCATGCTGTACCACCGCGCGCCGCTGTTTCTTCTGCGCGGCGAACTGATCGAGCCAGCCCACGAGCAGCAGCACGCCTGATCGCTCGCTGGGCTCGCGGCGCAAAGGGGCCTGCTGGCCCCGGCGACACAGTAACAGTGTGTCTGTGGTCACAGATCCGCCCGTCCCAAGGACGCCGGGATATCAGCGCAGAAGCGACTTCTGTTCGAGAAGGGCTCCTGTACACTGCGCGGCGGTTTCTTGAACGGCCAAAGAGAGGATCAAGTCATGACTCACAGTTCCTGTCGCGGTTTCAGTCGTCTGTCTGGATTTTCTGTCCTGTTACCCGCTGTCATCTTCCTGGGCGCGCTCGGCTGCTCGTCGGTGGATGACAGCGAGACCGGGCAGGTGCAGGTCGCCATCACTTCGGTCCCATCGAACGTGAACTGTGTCCGGATCACGGCGCAGGGCGCTCGCACCGTCGTCTCCAGTTTTTCGGTGAGCCCCGGCCAGAGCTCGGTCCTGCAGATGGGGGGGTTGCCGCTGGGACAGGACCAGTTCCTGGGCGAAGCATTTCCGGTGCAGTGCGATGCGGTCGGTCCTGCCTCGGTTCCCGGCTGGGCCAGCGCCGCGGTCACCGCGCAGGTCAGCGCGGGGACCATCACCAGCGTTGCTCTGGTCATGCACCGCAACGGCAGCGCCGCGATCAGCGTCGACTTTCAGGACGACACTGGCTCTGCCTGCGCGACCGCCAGTGATTGCGCGGGGGCCTCGTCACCGTGCCAGCAGGTGAGCTGCATCGCCGGCACCTGCGCCGTCGCCTTCGCGCCGGCAGGGACATCGCTGCCCGGAATCGCGGGTGATTGCATGCAGACGGCATGCGACGGTCAGGGGAGCGTGGTCACGGCTCCCGACAACACCGACCTTCCCCAGAGCGGAAACCCCTGCATCATCGGTCAGTGCCAGGCCGGGGTCCCCGTCATGCTGCCCCGGCCTGCAGGCGCGGCCTGCGGTGAGGGACTGGTCTGCGACGGCATTGGCCAGTGCGTCGGGTGCCTGAGCGACGCCGACTGCGGCGTCGCCACGGAGTGCGCCGCCTTCACATGCTTGAGCGGTCAGTGCTCGAGGAACGCCGCCCCCGCTGGAACGCCGACCGCTCAGAATTTCCCGGGCGATTGCAGGCGCACCGTCTGCGATGGCACGGGGACGGTTGTCACCATCGCTGACGACACCGACCTCCCGGTCGACGGGAACGTCTGCACGTTCGACGTCTGTATCAATGGCGTGCCGGCGAATCTGGCCGCGCCGGCGGGCACGTCCTGCGGCCTCGCGCTTTCGTGCGACGGGACGGGCAGCTGCCTGCCCTGAGGCCCTTTCCGAACAGGTGCGCTTCAGTTCGCCGAGGAGGGCGCCACACGGAACCAGAGGGTTCGGGGAGCGTGGCAGACGCGACAGCGAAGATGGAGCTCGCGTAAAACGCCCCGCGGGGTGGAGTCGGCGCGGTCAGCGTGCAGCTCCATCTCGCCGCCGCATTGCGGGCACCGTGCAGCGCGCGCTTTGATCTCCGCCACCGCGGGCGCCGACACATCGATGGGGTCATCGGGCGCGCTGCCGGGTAGTTGCCGCGCCATTCGTTCCGTTGCGCGGACAGCCTTGCGCAAGGAGCGCTCTTGCTGGCGGCGGTCATGTCGAGGACGTCGGGGTCCGGCCACGCCGGCAGGTTAGCGCAGTCTGCGTCAAGGCGCGTGGCGGAGACTCGTGCCCGAAAGGCGAACGAAGCCCGCCCCAAGCGGGTAAGCGAACGAACCCCGCCCCAAGCGGGTAAGCGAACGAAGCCCGCCCCAAGCGGTAAGGCGAACGAAGCGCGGCTTTGCCGCGCGCAGTGAGGGGGACCGGGGACCGCGAGCGGCAGCGAGCCGGTCCCCGTCAGATAAACAGCCGGTCCCCGTCAGTTCACAGCCGGTCCCCGTCAGTTCACAGCCCGAGGATGGTACGCAGGTCCGTCGCGCCGGGGAGCTGGCCCTGGTTCATGAACGGGACGCCCAGCATGTCTTCGATGGTCTTGAGGAGGGCGGCGTGGCTTCCCACGCCGGTCTGGGTGATGTCGCCCTTGTGAGAGGTGGGGGCGATCTGGGTGTTTGGCACCGGGTGGTCCTCGTCGTACCAGATGAAGACGCCGACGGTGCCGGCCTGATAGGCGGCGCTGTTCAGGACCGGCTGGATGTGGGCGCTGGCCCAGGCGTCAACGACGCTGTCGCCGCAATCGTGCCCGTCGTTGCACAGCGTGGGCGTGATGAACGCATAGGTGGGCAGGTTGTTGGGATCGAACTCGCTGAACGGCCTGACCTCGGTGTTGCAAAAGTCGTGGTCGTTGTGGGTTCCCGTGCCGTCGGTGTACGTCCCAAAGTAATAGAGCGCCGGGATGTGCTTGGCGGCGTTCCCGCTGGCCGAACAGCCGGTGGTGGCGCCTTCCACGTAGCTGCGGGCGGTTCCGCCGGCCACCCGCACCTGCCGAAAGATGTTGTTGTCGACGGACTGGCAGGATGT
>DATLVT010000527.1:0-2553 GCA_035577105.1 Polyangia bacterium | reverse complement strand
GTGGTGCGCGAGGCGACCGCCCTGGCCGCCGCCGGGACCAAGGAGATCTGCCTGGTCGCCCAGGACCTGACCACCTATGGTACCGACCTTGACCCCGACGCGCCTCCCACGCTGGAATCGCTGCTGGCGCAGCTGGCTCAGGTCGACGGCCTGCGCTGGATTCGCCTGCACTACGCCTATCCCAGCGCCTGCACCGACGGCCTGCTGGACGTGATGGCGCGCGAGCCGCGCGTGGCCAAGTATCTGGATGTCCCCATCCAGCACATCGACAGCGACGTGCTCAAGTCGATGCGGCGCGGTTACGGCGAGCGCGCCGTCCGCCAGCTTTGCGAACGGGTCCGCACCCGCGTGCCGGGCGCCACCCTGCGCACCACGTTCATCGTCGGGCACCCCGGCGAAACCGACCAGGCCTTTGCCCGCCTGTGCGATTTCGTGCGCGAGGCCGACCTCGATCGCGTCGGCGTCTTCAACTATTCGCGCGAAGAGGGCACCGTGGCGGCGCTGCTGCCCGGGCGGGTCCCCAAGAAAGAGATCGACGCCCGACGCCGCGAGCTGCTGCGCATCCAGCGCGACATCTCCAAGAAAAAGCTGCGTGCCCTGCGCGGCCAGACGATCGAGGTCCTGGTGGAAGGTCCGTCGGATGAATCCGAATACTTGCTGATGGGACGCCACGAGGGTCAGGCCCCCGAGATCGACGGCCAGGTCTACCTGTCGCTGCCCGAGCACGCCGGCGACGCCCCGGCCCCCGCCGCCGGCGCCCTGGTTCGCGCCACCGTCACGCACACCGCCGAATACGATCTGGCGGCGACGATCGCCTAGTTCGGGCGCGTACCGGTGTTTCCGCCTAGGTCGCCAGCTCGATCATCCGCGTCATCGCCCGCGCCGCCCCGACGCGCACGTCCTCGGGAACGGTGATGCGCCGTTCGGGCGGCTCGTCGCGCAGGGTCTCGTAGACGTTTTCCAGATCCGTGGCCTTCATGAACTGGCAGAGGCGGCATGGCTTGTAGAACTGCTTCTCGGGGTGCTCCAGCTCCAGGCGCACCACCAGGCCGCATTCGGTCAGGATGGCGAACCGGGTCTTTTCCGGGTGGGTCTCGACGTACTTGATCATCTGCGACGTCGACAGCACGGCGTCCGCTATCTTCTGCAGCTCGGGCCGCACCTCGCCGTGGACCACCACCACCGCCTGCGGGTCGTCTTTCCGGATGCGGGCCACGTCGGCGACGGTCATCTGGTGGTGGACGTGGCAGGCGCCCTCCCAGGCGAACACGTTGCCGACCAGGCCCTGACGCTCGCCCTCGCGGATCAACGGTTCGATCATCTCGGCGTACTCTTTCGGGTGAAACCGGTTCGGCTCGGGCGGCGGCAGGTACATGCGTTTTGTCTTCAGCGCCACCTGATAGGCCAGGTTCTGATCGGGGACGAACAGGATGTCGGGAACGTTCAGCCGGTCGGCGATGCGCGCCGCGTTCGAGCTGGTGCAGCACGAATCTGACAGCGCCTTCACGTCGGCATAGGTGTTCACGTACGTCATCGTGGCGAAGCGTCGCCCGGCGGCGCGCAGGAACTCCTGGCGCTCGGCCACGTCGTCGGCGTCCACCTCGGCCAGGGAGCACAGCGCCTGCAAGTTGGGCAGGTAAACCGGCCGCTGCGGCGCCAGCGTGTAACAGCCCTCGGCCATGAAGCGCACGCCGCAAAACACCACCAGGTTGGCGTCCAGATCGCGCGCCCGCACCGCCAGCTCGAACGAATCGCCGACGGTGTCGGCGATCTCTTGCACCTCGGGCACCTGATAGTTGTGCGCGGGGATGAACGCGTTCTTCTCGCGCTTGAGGCGGCGGATCTCGTCCCACAGAAAGGCCACCCGGTCGGCCTGCTGCTCGGCGACGTGGCCGTGCGCCACCAGGCGGTCCAGCGAGACGAACGACATGCGGAGGGTTTACCGCGCGGCCGCCCCGCCGTCGACGTCCGCGCGCCGATTCGATCCGCGCCTCGTGGTAGGGTCTGCCGATGGAACGGGTGTTCGATCCCGACATCTGGCGCGCCGTCACCGGCGGCGCCGTCGCCGAGCGGGTTCGACGCCTCACCCGGGTCACGCCGCTGGTCCCGGCCCCGGCGCTGGGAAGGCGCACCGGCGCCGACGTCTGGCTGAAGCTGGAAAACCTGCAGCGCACGGGGTCGTTCAAGCTGCGCGGCGCCGCCGCCCGCCTGGCCGCCATCGCGCTGGAAGAGCGCACGCCCAAGCGAAAGATCATCGCTGCGTCCGCCGGCAACCACGGCCTGGGCGTGGCCTTCGCCGCCCGCGCCTTCGACCTGAACGCCACCGTGCTGGTGTCGGCGCAGACCCCCGAGGTCAAGCGCGCCGGCATCGAGGCCCTCGGCGCCAAGGTCGAGGTGGCGGGCGCGACCTACGACGAGGCCGAGGCGGTGGCGCGCGCGCGCGCGGCGGCCGACCCGGACCTGGTGTTCGTGTCCGCGTTCGACGACGACCACGTGATCGCCGGCAACGGCGGCCTGCTCGGGCGCGAGATCCTCGCCCAGCTCCCCGACGTG
>DATLVT010000526.1:0-2734 GCA_035577105.1 Polyangia bacterium | reverse complement strand
CGGACCAGCGGGGGCAAACGAATTGTCGCCCGCGGGGTGAACATCAGCGCCAGCGGCCTTTACGTCCACTGCGTGGAGCCGTGCGAGATCGGAAGCCAGGTGGTCTGCACCGTGTTGCTGGACGGTGGCCCGCGCAAGGTGCGCGGCAGCATCACCCGACTGGAAGCGCTGCCCGGCATGATCGGCGCGGCCATCGCCTTCTCCGAATTGAGCGAGCGCGATCTGCTGGCCCTGCGCGGCTACGTCGAGCGCCATCGGGTGCCCGCCGTCGAGGCCAAGGTTCAGTTGCTGGGGATGACCAGCCCGGTTCGCTGCCAGGCGGTGTACGACGGCGACACCATCCGGCTCAGCACGGCGCTGCCTTTCTTGCGCCTTGATTCAGCGGTGGGCGTCCACCGCGATTGCGATCCCGCCGGCGCCACCACCAGCGGCGTGCTCAGCCGGATCGCGCTGGACCCCACGTCGGCCGACGGGATCCCGCGCCTGGCGCTGGATGTGGAGGTGACGCAGGTGGGGACCCAGCTGGGCGATCAGGGGGGCAATCAGGCGGTAACGGCGGCGGCGAATGGCGCTGACGGTGACCGTGCACCGACGCAGTCGGGGTTGGCCGCCGTCCGTCCGGATCGACGCAGCCCGCTCCCCTTGCCGTCGGTCGTCGTTTCGCAAACGCTGCAGACCGAGACGCTGGCCATGGCGGCCAGTCGGCTGCTGGGCGAGACGGCGGCGCAGCGGCGCGACACCGCGGAAGTGCCCCGGCCCTGGCACGCCAAGCACTGGGCCCATCCGCCCGCGGTCGCCACCAGCCGCCGGCGCGGCCGACGGCATGGATTGAGATGGCGCCTGCGAAGGTTCTTCGGGCCGCTGGAGGCCTTGACGGGGTTGCCCTTCTGGGCGTCCTGCGTCTTCGCGCTGCTGTTCGGTTTCGTGACGGCATTGATCCTGCGGTGACCGCGCGCAACGTGACGGCTGCCGTCTACACGTGCGCCGTTGTTAAAGTGCCGCTGTAGGTTTTGGGACCATCTCGGCGCCACATTTTTATCTTAAGAAAGATGTAATTCACCCGACGTTAAATTACTGCGATGAGAACCAGGAAGCTCTGTGCAGCTCGCCTCCTGGTCTTGATCGTCGCCTCGGCCTCGGCGGTGGCAGCGACGGGCTGCGGTTCTTCCAAGCACGCGCCCACTCCGCCGCCCGTCTTGCAGACCGGTGACGGCGTCCAGTATCTCGCCCACGAGGTGGTGATCCAGCTGCGCGCCGGTGTCTCCGCGCAGAGCCTGCACGATGCGCTGGCCATGGTGGGCGGACGGATCATCGACGACGGCGGGCCGCTGGGCGCGCGCGGTTTTCGGCGCGTGCAGCTGCCCAACACGGTCACGGCCGACCTGGCCATCTCGCAGCTGGTCAGCAGCGGCAGCATCGGCAAGGCGGAACGCAATTACATGGTGCAGGCGCTGGTCACGCCCAATGACACGCGGATGGGCGAGCTGTGGGGCATGGCCAAGATCGGTGCGCCGCAAGCCTGGGACACCAGCACCGGCTCCTCCACGGTGCTGGTCGCCATCAGCGACACCGGCATCGATTACACGCACCCGGAGCTGGCCGCCAACGTGTGGACCAACCCCGGTGAGATCCCCGGCAACGGCATCGACGACGACCACAACGGCTACATCGACGACGTCCACGGCTGGGACTTTGCCAACGGCGATGGCGACCCGATGGACGACAACGGCCACGGCTCGCACGTGTCGGGGACCATCGGCGCGGTCGGCAACAACGGCGCCGGCGTGGCGGGCGTCAACTGGAAGGTCAAGCTGATCGGCACCAAGTTTCTGGGGTCGAACGGCAGCGGCACGCTGTGGAACGGCGCCCAGACGGTGCTGTACGCGGCGCAGGCCAAGGCGCGCGTGGTGAACGCCAGCTGGGGCTGCTCGGGGCCAAGCTGTTACGCCAGCTACATGGAGGACGCGTTGAACACGCTGGCGGCGGCGGGCGGCCTCTTCGTGGCGGCGGCGGGCAACAACGCCAGCAACAACGACGGCTATCCGTCCTACCCGGCCAACTATGCGGTGCCCAACCTGCTGGCGGTGGCGGCCACCGACAGCAACGACGGCCTGGCCAGCTTTTCCAACTGGGGCGCCACCCGCGTGCACCTGGGCGCCCCGGGCGTGAACATCCTCAGCACGCTGCCCGGCAACAGCTACGCGTCGTGGAACGGCACCTCGATGGCCACGCCCCACGTCGTGGGCGCGGCGGCGCTGTATCTGGCCATCCAGCCCCAGGCGACCTTCGCCGAGGTCCGGCAGAAGATTCTCGACACCGTCGATCCGATCCCGTCGCTGGCCGGCAAGACAACGACGGGAGGCCGCCTGAACGTCGGACGCCTCATCGCCACCGCGGGCCACGCGCCCGCCGCGCCGTCCGGGTTCGACGCAACCGCCGGCGACGGCAGCGACGTGCTGCTGTCCTGGTCACCGAACAGCGAGCCGGACCTGGCCGGATATCGCCTGCGCTGGGGAACGGCCAGCGGGCAATACACGCAGACGCGCGACATCGCCAGGACCGACCACACCGCCCAGGTCACCGACCTCCTGGCCGGCACGCCTTACTACTTCAGCCTGTACGCCGTCAGCGCCACCGGCCTGGTCAGCCCGCCCTCGCCCGAGAAGCGGGTGGTGGTCGCCGATCGCCTTGCTCCACCGCAGGTTGTGGATCTGACCGCGACCATCGTTCCCGG
>DATLVT010000525.1:0-12759 GCA_035577105.1 Polyangia bacterium | reverse complement strand
CGGTCGGCACGGTGGTCGGGGTACAAGCGGCCGCGAACATCTCTTCCTTCTCGACGACCGCGGCGGTGAACGTATTTTCCGCGGTCAACGTGATCATGGTGGTGTCGGTCTGATGCCAGGTGCAGGTCGGCATATCAGCGGCTGCCGGCATGTTGTCACGGGTCAACGTTCCCGTGTTGCTGGCGATGGACCCGCCGCCCAGCGAGCCGTCGGTACCCACCGTCAACTTCGCCGAGGGGGACCTCATGTAGGTGACGGGCAAATACTTGCCGACCTGCATGTCGACTTGAAGGTCGCAGCCATCGGCAGCGCCCGGCTCGATCGCGGTGATCTTGAAGCAATACGTGCCTTCGGTGATCCCGAACAGTCCCGAGCCACCGCTGCCGCCGCCACCGCCACCATCACTGCCGGCAGCGCCATCGGTGGTGCAAGTTGCACCGTCGCTGCAATCAGAGCTGCTGCTGCAGCTGGCGGCCAGGGCGCCTGCCAGCAGAGCGGCCGCGGACATCACGTAAAGGTTCCTAGATAGTCTCATAATTGGTCTCCTCGTTACTCTGGTCAGCAAACTCTAGAAATGACCCCGACCCTTGCGGGCCTCGGTCGCCGGTCCGGTCGCGCCGGCGGGAGCGGCGGGGGCGGCGGGCGCGGCCGCTTCGGCCTTGGCCGGCTTGCCAGCCGCCTTCTTGTGCGGCTCGGCCTTCTTCTCTTCGGCAGCAGGCGCCGCAGGGGGCGTGTTGGCGGCAGCGGCCACCTTGGCCTGCAGATCGGAGACCTGCTGGCGCAGGCTGGCCAGCTGAGCGTTGGCGGTGTCGAGCTGGCCTTTCAGGCTGTCGCGTTCAGAGGTGACCGCGGTCAGCTGCTGCTTGGTGGCGTCCAGCTCTGCCTTTGACTGATCGCAGCCCGAAAGCGCTCCGACGAGCAGCAGGGCCATTACACCCGTGAGTTTCTTGATCGGCGACATGCTTCCTCCTCGTGATGGTTTGTCCGCTCACACCCTTCGATCTCGGAATCCTGGATCCCGACCGTCGAGCCCGAGCAAGCTGATGCCGCGGTTGTTAACGCCTCGGCGCAGGAATAGCAAGACGTCGCGAAGCGATCAGCGCATTAAGCGGGCGGGCCCCACCAGTTGCCGGACATGACGATCATGGTGATGAGACGGATGGTGTCGCCGTAATAGTCATCCACCGGGCCATCGACCAGATTTTTCCAGATGGCGTCCAGCCAGGCCTGGTTCGATGGGTCGATCATCGCCGAGACGCCGAAACTGGCGGTGAAGCAGCCATTGGGCCCGGCGTCGGAGTGCGGTTCACCGGCCAGGCTGTACCCGTCCAGGATCATCGCCGGATCGTTGTTGGTCTTGGTCTTGATGAAGGTGTTCATCTTGGTCAGGATCGATTTGGCCCGGGCCTCGCCGTTGACGACATAGTCGGTGCCCAGGCGCCAGGGCACGCGGCAGGCGTTGTAGTCATAGTCGGTGGTCAGGTCCTCGCCCAGCATCGTGTCAGCGTCGCCCACGGCGACCGGCTGCGGATCGCCGTCGGTGTGCTTGACAAAGTCGGAGACCAGTCCGGTCTTCGGCGCGAACTTTGTCTGCATGACGTCGAACAACTTGTAGCTGGCGTCGACGGCGGCGGTCCAGTCCGCGTTGCCGCTGACGGTGGCGAACTGCCTGAAGTGATCCGGCATGTGATCGGACGTGCGCGTGGAGAAATACAGCGCCTCGTCGACCGGGTCGGTGCTGGGCTTCGACCAGTCGCCGAGAAGAGGCAGCTTGGTGGCCGGGTTCAGTTCGCGGTTCATGATCGATTCGATGATGTCACGCCCGCGCTGGCCATAGTGCGGGCTTGACCACTGCTTTTCCGCCAGCAGCAGCGCGAACGCAGAATCAAGATCGCCGTCGGTGGCGGCGTCGTTGTCGGAGACGTCGGTGATGGCGCAGCCGGCGTCGAAGTGCCAGGACATGAGGTTGTTGTCGTAGGGGCTTCGGAAGTTGTCCCGCAGCGTGACGAAGCCGTCGAAGATGGCGCGGGCGTCCGGCTCCACGTCGGCCATCAGCACCGCGATCAACATGCCGTAACCGTGACCCTCGGAGACCGTCAGGTGCAGATCGACCGGCTGTCCGTCAATGCCCAACCCCCCGTCGGTCGAGGCGAGGATGGCGGCACCGTCGTTCTTGCACGTGCCGGGGATCTCGTTGGCGCAGACGTAATAGCCGCCGCATCCCTTGACGAGGTAGCGGTCCTTCCACTGCTGGTACTTTGCCTTCACGGCATCGTCCAGCGCCGCCTGGGTGCCGCTGGGACGGATGGTGCCTGCCGTGTACATCTGGGGACGGCTGCCGAAAGGGTACTTGGGCGTCTTGGTTCCGTCGCTGCCGCTGGAGCTGCTGCTGCAGCCCGTGGCAAGGCCGAGGGCGTTCCCCAGAAAGGCGGCCAGCGCCAGGCGGCGCAAGGATGTCGCGGACGTCATGATGATGCCTCCCTACGAGATCATTTCAGTCGATGGCTAGGAGCGTGACGTTAGTGAGCGGGTGACGGTGGGTCAAGCGATCCGGTTTCCGCTGCGATGCAAAAATGCTCAAAATTGCGACCGATAGATCAAATGGTTGAGTGCTGATCTCGCGCACGCTAGCCTTTGACGGATTCGGACAGCCGACGTATTGGCGGCGCTGCGCCGGACAATGACCACATCCCTAATCTCAAGGTGGCAGTCAAATGAACATCAGGCGATCTCTTCAGCGGCTGTCCTCGGTCGCGTGCGTTTTCCTTCTCGCTGCTGGCTGCGGGTCCTCCAGTTCCAGCAATAACAACACCGGCAGCGGCGGCAACGGCGGCGGAAACAGCGGCAGCGGCGGCAAGAACGCGGGCAGCGGCGGCAACAACGCGGGCAGCGGCGGCAGCAACGCCGGCAGCGGCGGTGGCAGTGCCATGGCCCTGGTCGGCGACGGTTGCGCGGGCGGCACCTGCCAGAACCCGATGTGCAAGCCGCTGGGTACGGCGGTGGCCATCGACATGTTTCCCCAGATCGGCTTCGAGCCGAAGCCCGCGTACATCCCCATGGACACGATCATTCCGACCTTCGACGATGCGCCCGACGGGCAAACCGACCCCATGGACGCCGACTTCAAGGTCTACGGCCCGGGCCAGTACACCAAGGACATCCTGACATTCTTCAAGATGAACAACCTGCACATGGACTTTTTCATCAACACCGACAACTGGTGCGGTGACATCTCCATGGACTCCGACTGCATCGCCACCCTGACGGACATCTTGAAGACGCAGAATCCCGCCAACCACACCGTGCACCACATTCACATGGGGATGGAATTGCCTCCCGACGCGGTCAACATGGTCCCCACCGGCTGTGGCACGGCGGCGGCCTGCGAGGCCGAGTTGACCGGCGTCGAGACCATCGTCAAAGGCCTCTCCTACGGCGGTCGTCCCCACTTGACCCGATTCCGCGCGCCGTTCGGCGAGCCGTATCAGGCGTCTGGTCCCGGACTGGCCATCGTCCAGCCGGTGGTCGCCAAGTATGCCGTCTCGGTGGGTTGGCAGATGGATTCGGGTGATTCGAACTGCGACAGCACCACCGCGCCTTGCTACACGGGGCAGATGATCGCCAACAACGTCATCACGCTGATCGGCACGGCCCCCGGCCAGGCGTGGGGCGTTCTGTTGATGCACGGGACCTTCCCGTGGACCAAGGACGCGGTGCCGCTGCTGTTCGACCCGGCCAACGGCTATCTGGTCAAGCATGGGTTCAAGACGGCCACCATCGAGGACGTCATCTGCTGGAAGTATGGCAAGCACTCTTGGGAGATCATCCAGCAACTCGGCGGCGACGCTAGAGGGCCCAACTAGGCACCTCGATCGAACGACGGCCGACGATCCCTGCGGGACCTTCGGGTCCCGCCCACCCTGCCACCCACCCCGCGCTTCGCGCGCCCTCGCCGGGCCTCGAAACAACGTTGCTGATGATCCCAGAGCGGACCGGCGGCTTTTGATAGAGTCTTCGGCGCATGAAGATTCTTTATGGGGTGGTCGGGGAAGGGATGGGGCACGCGATGCGGTCGCGGGTGGTGCTGGATCATCTGGCGGCGGCGGAGCACGACATCCAGGTGGTTGTGTCAGGGCGGGCCTACGACTATCTGCAGGCACGGGCCAAGGAGACCATCGAACGTTCGGGGCGCGGACCGCAGGTCAAGAAGATCTGGGGATACAGCGTCGTCTACGAGGACAACGAGGTCGACAACTTCCGGACGGTGCTGGCGAACGTCAAGGGCGCATTGACCGGTTGGCCCCAGAACGTGCGCGCTTACTTTGACGTCGCTGAACGCTTCGCCCCGGACGTCGTCATCTCCGACTTCGAAAGCTGGAGTTACCTGTTCGCCAAGAACCGGGGCATTCCGGTGATCTCGCTGGACAACATCCAGATGGTCAACCGGTGCACGCACGACCCGGCCATCCTGGCTGGCCACGAGACGGACTTTCGTCTGGCCAAGGCCGTGGTCAAACCAAAGGTGGCGGGCGCGTTTCGTTATCTCATCACCACGTTTTTCTATCCGCCCGTTCGCAAGCCGCGCACCACGCTGCACCCGCCCATCCTGCGACCGGAGATCTTGGCGGCGCGCCCCGGACAGGGAGAGCACCTGCTGGTCTATCAAACTTCGACGTCAAACACAGCGCTGCCGCAGATCCTGGCCGGTTGCGGGCGCGAATGCCGGGTGTACGGGCTGCGCCGCGATCTCAAGGCGGACGTGGTGGAAGGCAACCTGCGCTACCGTCCCTTCAGCGAAGCCGGTTTCATCGAGGATCTGCGCACGGCCCAGGGCGTGATCGCCAGCGGCGGGTTCACGCTGATGGGCGAGGCGGTGTACCTGCGCCGCCCCATGCTGGCGGTGCCGGTGGGCAAGCAGTTCGAGCAGTTGATGAACGCTCGCTATCTGGAAGCGGAAGGTTATGGCCTGGCCGCCGAAGAGCTGACGGCCCAGCGTCTGGGCGAGTTCCTGAGTCGCCTTCCCGAATTTGCCCGACGGCTGGCCGACTATCACCAGGACGGCAACAACGACCTGCTGGCGGCGCTGGACCAGGTGCTCAAAGAGGCGGCCGGTGGCGGCGCGGGACCAGAGACGCTCGGCGATTGAACGGAAAGGCCGTTCGTCGCCTGTTCATCGCCCGGGCTTGCTCCGTTCGCGCGTCATCTCCACCATCGTGGCGCGAAAGCCCAGGCGGTCGAAAAGCCGGCGGGCCTGGGTGTTCTTCTCGGCGGTCCACAACATCACGCGCGGGGCGCCAGCCGCCTCCAGCCATTCGACGGCCGTTTCGATGAGGCGCGTGCCGGCGCCCTGGTCACGGGCGGTCTCCGCGACGACGACGTCGTGAATGAAGCCGGCCGCGTCGCGCAGCTCCTTCCACGACATCGGCTCCAGGCCGGCGTAGACATAACCGACGACCTGGCCGTCTTCTTCGGCGACAAAGATCGCCACGTCGTCGCTGTCCAGCTGCGTCCCCAGGAACCAGGCATACCCTGCCTGGGCGTCGCCCTGGGGGGCCATGAACCGTGCGCTGTCGAAACCGTGATGGAGGCGAACCAGGAACGCACCCAATCGTCCCAGCGACGGGAGATCGTCGCGTGTGGCTCGCCTGATGGTCAATGAAGCCGGCATGCCTGTCATCTTGCTCCCGATCTCTCCTCCCGATCTCCTCGCGATTTGATCGCACGTGTTTTTTTTTACGTTTGCGACTGAAGAACTTTGCCGCTGTGCCGATAGGACTGGGCGCACGAGAGACACCGATCCTTGCCTGGGAACGGGAACGTGATTGGGCGATAGAGGGTGCTGACAGTTGTGGTGGGAGCTCCGGGGGACAAAGGGGCGACTTGGGGGAGGGCGATTCGGCAGGCCGGGCAGGGATCGGTGGATCGCAACGGCGACGCTCGCTGCGCTCGCTGCGCGAAAGGGGCCTGGTAGCCTCTCTCGCGGACTCTCCCCGGCGCGTCTCGCAAGGTGAGCCGGCGCGGCAGAGACGCGCCTCCTGGATGGGAATATCGGCGCCGGGAAGGCGAACGAAGCGCGGCTAAGCGCGGCTTTGCTCGCAAGGTGAGCCGGCGCGGCGGAGCCGCGCCTCCTGAAAGAGAATAGCGGCGCTCTTCTGAAGGTGTTCTCGCTCTCCTTCCTATATGAGGGTCCGGCAGCCGGGGGCATCTGTGCCCAGGTGAGAGCGCCTGGCGCTGCCGTGCGACAGCGGTGCTAAGTGTGGGATTCCACGAGAACTTCTTTTGTAAGGGGCCTTATCGTTCGGTGCCGACCGTGCCGAAAGGTTCATTGAGCGCGACAAAAGTTGCGCACCCCCAAGCGGGACAACGAAACAAAGCGGGAGTTCCCGCGAGGAGAAGTTACCCATGGCAATGTCGATCAAGACCAACATCTCGTCACTCGAAGCGCAGAAGAACTTGATGAACAGCGAGAACGACCTCAACAAGTCGCTGGCCAAGCTCTCGTCGGGCTTCCGCATCACCAAGGCGCAGGATGACGCCGCCGGCCTTGCCATCGCCGTCAACCTGGGCGCGCAGATCAAGAGCTATAACCAGGCCGTCCGTAACGCCAACGATGCGCTGAACGTCACCCAGACGGCGGAAGCGTCGCTGAACGAGACGCAGAACATTCTCACCCGTCTGCGCGAGCTGGCCTCGCAGTCGGCCTCGTCAGGCGTGTCCAACACGGAGCGTGGCTACATCCAGAACGAGGTCACGGCGCTCACCAGTGAAATCGACCGTATCGCCAACTCGACCGAGTACAACGGCGTGTCGCTGATCAACGCCTCGACGGCGCTGACCTTCCAGGTCGGTATCCGCAACGTGGCGAACAACGACCAGATCACCGTGACGACCTCCAGCGCCACGTCGGCTTCGCTGGGCGTCAACGGTCTGTCATTGGCGACGCTGACTGGCGCCCAGGGCGCGCTGGCCACCATCGACGCCGCGATGCAGTCCATCTCGTCCAACCGCGCGACGCTGGGCGCCCAGGCCAACCGGATGGAGACGGTCATCAACGCCGCCACCCAGGCCTCGGTCAGCTTGTCGGCGGCCCAGAGCCGTATCCAGGACGTGGACGTGGCGCAAGAGACCTCGAACCTCAGCCGCGCCCAGATCCTGATGCAGGCTGGTGTCTCGGTTCTGGCTCAGTCGAACCAGATCCCGCAGGTCGCCCTCAAGCTCCTCGGGTGATCGTAGGTAGGATCTCCTCCCCCTAAAGGTGGTGAGCCTGGGGGCCGATAAAGACTCATAAGTTGTGTCAGGCGCGCCCCGTGGCCAACAGCCACGGGGTGTCGCCTCATCAGAAGAAGAAGTCAACCGAGGTAACCCATGGCGGACGATCCAGTATTCAGAGCAGGCGGACTGGCTTCTGGCCTGGACACCAACAGCATCATCGACGGCCTCACCAAGCTGGAGAGTCGTCCGCTGGACATGCTGCGAACCCAGCAGACGGGGTTCAAGACCCAGGTCTCGCTGATCGGCTCGCTGGTCTCGAAGATCGGGACGCTCTACTCGGCCGCCAAGGCGCTTTCGGACAACGGCGCCCTGGGCGTCAAGACCACCAGCACCAACACGGATTTCTCCGCCACGGCGACCGCCAACGCCTCGTCCGGTTCATACACGGTCTCGGTTCAAGAACTGGCCACCTCGGCCCAGAAGCGCACCGCCGCCTTCGGCGCCAGCACGGCCGCCGTCAGAGGCGGCACCCTGGAGGTCAAGGTCCAGGGACAAAGCTACGGAACCATCACCATGACCGACGGCGAACAGCTGTCAGACGTGGCCAATGACATCAAAGGCCTGGGCGCGCCCGTCAATATTTCCATCCTCAGCAACGGCTCCGGATCGACGTACCTGTCGATCACCAACAAGAACACCGGCTTTACCACCCCCGATAAGACCACCGCGCTCGAGCTGATCGAAACCACCGATCCTCTGGCCACGAAGGGCCAGACCCTGGGCTTCTCGGTGGCCCACGATGCCACCAACGCCCAGTTCACCGTCGACCACCTGGCCTTCACCCGGCAGTCGAACACCGTCACCGACGCCATCCCTGGCGCCTCGCTGCAGCTCAAGGCAAAGAGCAACACCGATGAGCAGCTGACGATGGATTACGACACCGCGGCGACCGCCACGAACTTGCAGAAGTTCGTCGACGCGTACAACGACATCATCACCACGGTGCACACCGCCCAGACGGTCCCGGCCGGGACCGACCGCGGCGCCACGCTGGCCGGCGATTCCACGGTGCGCGGCCTCATCGGCAGCTTGCAAGGGGTCATCACCTCGACGGTGAGCGGTCTCGGCAATGTGCGCACGATGGCTGACCTCGGCCTCAAGACCAACTTCCAGGACGGCACCATCTCCGTGGACAGCACCAAGCTGGCCACCGCCATCTCCCTGGACGCGTCGGCGGTCAACAAGGTCTTCTCCGATTCGCTGACCGGCGTCAGCGCCCAGGCGTTCAACCTGTCCCAGAAATACACCGGCGTCATCGACGGTGTGTTGACCTCGCGCAAGAAGGGGCTGAACGACGCCATCAAGAGGATGGACGGAGATGCCGACAAACTTCAGGCGCGGATCGACGCGTTCAAGAACAACCTGGTCATTCAATTTTCCGCCATGGAGCAGTTGGTCGGCGGTCTCAAGGCCACCGGAAATTTCCTGACCCAGCAGCAGGCACAGCCCAAGTAACTGAACGGAGAGGACATGCTCGCAGTCAAGCGTTACGCAAACACCCGCAATGAGACCGCATCCAAGGAACGGCTCATGGTGCTGCTGTTCGAAACCGCCTTGCGCCACATGCGCGTCGCCGCGGCGGCCATGGAAGGCGGACGCGTCCTGGAAGCCAACGAACCGCTGGCCAAAGCCGGCGACATCGTGGCCGAGCTCATGGCCACGCTGGATCACTCGCGGGCGCCGCAGCTCTGCGCGCAGCTCACCGATCTTTACCTGTTCGTCGCCGATCGGCTGATCGCCGGCGCCGCCAGCCGCAGCCCCAAACCGATCCGCGAGGCCGAGCGTGTCTTCGCCCCCATCGCCGACGCCTTTGGCACCGCGGTGGCCATGGTCCAAGGGGCGCCGGGGAAGTGACCACGCCGGCCGAGGTGGGCCCCGCTGTTGACGCCGGCGAGGAGATCGAGGCCGCTCTGGTCGCGGTGACGCAGCAGCTGGAGGCGGGCGACGTGATCGGGGCCGCCGCGGCGGTCAAGGGTCTGGTTGCGTCGTGTCAGGCCGCCCAGGGTCGGCGCCTGACCGCCCAGCAGGTGGACCGCCTGCGCCAGATGCTGGAACGTTGTTCGGATCTGGCGAGCACCGCGGAGGGCAAGTTGAACCTTGCCCTGCAGAAGTTTAGTGTTAGTGGCAGAGCACGAAGAGCGTACGGAGATCAGTAACCGAAAGCTGCCTGCCATGCCTAAGACCGTCTCCCTGTGCATGATCGTCAGGAACGAGGCGGAACTTCTACCTCGCTTCATCGCCAGCGCGGCGGGTCTCTGGGATCAACTGTGCGTGGTGGACACCGGCTCGACGGACGGCACGGTGGCGATCCTGGAGGCGGCGGGCGCCACGATCATCAAGCGCGCCTGGGACGACGACTTCTCGGCGGCGCGCAACGCGGGGCTGGACGCCGCAACGGGCGACTGGATCCTGGTGCTGGACGCTGACGAGATGGCCAGTCCGGGGCTGCGAACCGAGCTGCGGGCGCTGATCGAAAACGACTCCATCGGCGCCGCCACGCTGGTCATGCGCAACCTCCTGCCGCACGGCCACCGCCGTGAAGCACCGCTGCTGCGCCTGTTTCGCAATGACGCCAGCATTCGCTTCAGCTTCCCCATTCACGAGGACGTCACCGGCGCGGTGGCGCGATACCTGGAGGACAGCGGGCGCAAGCTGGGGCGGTTGACCGCCGTCGTCGAGCACCTGGGTTACGTGCGCGAACGGGCCGCCACCCGGCAGAAGAAAGAGCGCGATACCAGGCTGCTGATGCGCTGTATCGAGCATGATCCCGGCGATTTTTACAGCTGGTTCAAGCTGCTGGAGCTGGCCCGGTTCTGGCGCGATCGCAGCCTGTGGACCGAAGCGGCCGGGGCGGCGCAGAAGGCGCTGGATCAGGCGGGACCCCTGGCGCTCGCCGAGCGGCACTATGGCGGCGAGCTGATCGCGCTGGTCGCTGATGGGCTTTACCCGGGTGATGCGCCCCGCGCCCTGTCATTCATCGGGGCCTGGATCGATCTGGTCCCGGCCTCGGCCGCCCTGTTCCTGCGCCGGGGCGAGTTGCGCGAGCTGGTCGACGAGACCGTGGGCGCGGCCGCCGATTTCGGCCGCTGCCGGGCCCTGGCCGACGTCACCGCCGACGTGCAGCTGGCGACGGTGCGGCCGCTGATGGGGCTGGCCCGGCTGGCCATCGCCAACGCCGATCTGCCCGAGGCCTGGCGGCGCGTCGACGAGGCGCTGGCTTTCAACCCGCGCGATCAGGAGTCGCTGCTGCTCAGCATGCTGATCATCCGCTCGCGGCGCGGGGTGGCCGGCGCGCGCGACTTCGCGGCCATGCTGCGTTCGAAATACGGCGATTGCCCCGAGCTGCACGAGGCCCTGGGGGAAGCGGCCCTGCTGGCCTGCGACGCCGGCACGGCCGTGGGCGAGCTGCGCTTGGCGGCGGGCGAGCCTCCCGCCGGGCGGACCGCGCTGCGCCTGGCGCAGGCGCTGCTGGCAGCGGGGCAGGTGGAAGCCTCGGCTGAACTGTCAGCGATGCTGTTGCCCTCATTCCCCGAGGCCGGCATCGGGCTTCTGGTCAGCGATCTCTGTCGTGGGCGCGACAGCGAGCTGGAGCTTGATATCGACCGGCCGCTGGCCGATCAGACGTTGCGTGCCTGGATCGACACCTTGCGCCTGGGCCACCGCGACATCCTGGACAGTTTTGCCAGTCACGCCCCGGCCCTGGCCCCCGTGTTTCCCTGGCTGGCCGGTTACCTGTCCGATCTGGAACCGGCGGATCCCGCCAAGGCGGCCACCAAGGGAACGCCCCAGCCCACGTTCTCGCCCCGCGCCTAGCCTAGCGACGGTCCTCCAGCGCTTTCACCTTGGCCAGGCGGCGCACGTGGCGCTCTTCGTGGGTGAAGGCGGCGCCCAGATAGCTGCGCACCAGGTCGTGGGCCAGGGCCGAGCCAATCACGCGTGAGCCCAGCACCAGCACGTTCATGTCGTCGTGCTCGACGCCCTGGTGCGCGGAATAGCAGTCGTGGCAGACAGCGGCTCTGATGCCGGTGATCTTGTTGGCGGCCACCGAGGCGCCCACGCCGCTGCCGCAGATGAGTACGCCACGCTGGGCGCGCCCGTCCAGGACGGCCTTGGCCACCGCGGCGGCGAAATCGGGGTAGTCAACCGCCGCCGTCGACGTCGTTCCCACGTCGAGGAGTTCGTGCCCTGCGGCGACGATGGTGGCGCCCAGCTCCTGCTTGAGAGCGAAACCTGCGTGGTCGGAACCGATGACAATCTTCACGCGAATACTTAGCGGCCAGCGGCGCGTCGCTGTCAATCGCGCCGTGCAATCGCGCGTGATGTACGCTGGCGCCGTGAACCAGATGCGGGTCTTGGTCCTGGGCGCGACGTCGGCCATCGCCGCCGAGGTGGCGCGCCTGTACGCGGCGCGTGGCGCGCGGCTGTACCTGGTCGGTCGATCGCCACAGAAACTGGAAATCCAGACCACCAGCCTGGCCGCGGCCGTGGTCGGCGCGCGCACCGCCGATCTCGACGACACGGCGGCGGCGCCCGGCATCATCGACGGTGCGGTGGCCGCGCTGGGCGGCATCGACGTGGCGATCGTCGCCCAGGGGGCGCTGGGCGACCAGCTGGCCACAGAGCGCTCCTACGCCGAGGCGGAGGCGATCATCCGCACGAACTTTCTTTCCGTGGTGGCATTGCTGATCCCTCTGGCCAATCACCTGGAAAAGGCCGGACAGGGGCACATCGCCGTGCTGTCGTCGGTGGCGGGCGACAGGGGGCGCCCGCGAAACTTCACGTACGGGGCCTCCAAGGGGGCCCTCAACGTTTATCTGCAGGGCCTGCGCACGCGCCTTTACGGCCACGGCGTCGAGGTGCACACCATTCGCCTGGGACCCGTCGACACCCCGATGGCCGCCACCCACCGCAAACACCTGCTCTTCGCCCGCCCCGCCGACGTCGCCGCCAGCATCATCAGCGCCATCGACCGCGGCCGCCCCGCCCCCTACATCCCCTGGTTCTGGCGCCCCATCATGCTGGTGGTGCGCAACACGCCCGAATGGGCGATGCAGCGCCTGTCGTTTCTATCGGGGCGCTGAGCACATCGGACTGTTTGGTCTTGCGGCGTCCGCCTCCTCCGCGTGGGGCAAATGCCGCAGACTATCGGATGAGTTCGACAGTGGGGTCTGAGGAACCGGATCCGCTCTTCGGCGCCGATATTTCAATTCAGGAGGCTGGGCTCTGCCCAGCCGGCTCACCTTGCGGGAGGCGCTGGGGAGGGCCCGCGGGAGGGGCCAGCAGGCCCCTTCCGCGCTTAGAACCGCATGCCGCGTTTGGCGCGGAACATGAACCATTTGTAGGTGAGATAGCCGGCGCCGGCGGCGCCGCCGACGATGATGAACGTCGGACCGCCGATCACGGCCAGCAGGCCTGTGCCCCCCCAAGCAGCGGCGGCGTAGAGTCCCTTCTTCTTCGCCTCCACCTTATCGCGCGAGATCAGGCTGT
>DATLVT010000524.1:0-10961 GCA_035577105.1 Polyangia bacterium | reverse complement strand
CAGGACAAGGGCGGCGAACAGCGATGAGGTAACCGAAAGCGGAAGTCTGAATGGCGTCATGGACCCTCCTCGGCCACAAGACACAGGCTTCGGGCAATTGTCGCAAAATAGGAGGGGTCGGGGCGGCGGCATAAGCCAGCGGCAAGACGGAAGTTCTGCAAGGCCTGCCTGCTGGGGCGGGTGGCCGCCGTCATCAACTGGGAATGGCAAACGTCACACCTGCGAACCTGGCCCTTCTACTCGGTTTTTCGTTGGCGGCCACGCTGGCCGGCTGCAGTACCAGCGACCCCGGCGGGGGCACCAAACCTGGCTCCGGCGGAGCGGCCACGGGCAGCGGCGGCGCATCGGCTGGCAGCGGGGGCGAAGGACCGATGCCGACCGGAAGCGGCGGCAGTGGAAGCGGCGGCAGCGGGAGCGGCGGCAGCGGGACGGGGGGGGCGGCCCCGACCGGTGGCGACGCGATGACGATGCCGGATGCTGGCGGCGGCCTGGATGTCATGCCGGGCGACGGGGGGCCCGGCGCGCCCAGCGCCGGCTGTGGGAAGGCGGCCACCGATCCACCGGGACAGTTCGCCTTCAACAAGACCATCATGGTCGGTGGCGTGGCGCGCACCTATCACCTGCGGTTGCCGGCCGGGTACGACGCGAACAAGCCGTACCGCACGATCTTCTCTTTTCACGGGTGCGGGTCGCACCGGGACAGCTTGATCAACATCCAGAACGCGATGGGGTTCGACGCCATCATCATCGCCCCCGAGCAGATCTCGGGAAACTGCTTTGACGATCAATCGAACATGTCCAAGGACATGTTCGTCTTTGATGCGCTGGTGCAGTGGGCGGAAGACAACCTGTGCGTCGACAAGTCGCGCATCTTCTCCATCGGGTTCAGCAGCGGGTCATGGATGACGAACATCCTCGGCTGTCAGCGGGCCAACGTGCTGCGCGCCAAGGCCAACGTCAGCGGCGGATTCACCGGCGCCATCAATCCGGCCCAGGACTGCAAGGGGCCGGTGGCGGGAATCTTCCTGCACGACAAGGACGACACGCAAAACTCGATCGCCGGCGGCATGCACGCCCGCGACATCTTGCTGATGGAGAACGGCTGCGCCATGACCAGCAAGCCCTACACCGCCGTGCCGGCCAACGCCGCCGGCCTGTGCGTGCAATATGACGGCTGCAAACCCGGCTTCCCGGTCGTCTGGTGCCAGACCATGGGGATCAACCACGATCCCCAGCAGACCCGCTCGCCGAACCTGTTCTGGCAGTTTCTTTCCCAGTTCTAAAGCGACTGCAGGTACGTGACCAGGTCGCCGACGTCGGCGGTCGAGAGGTTTGAGGTGTCGCCGTGCTGGCTGCCGCCGCAGGTGCCGAAGCGGTCGGCCAGCGTGGCGGCGCAGCCGTTGTGCATGAATGGTGCGCGCCAGGAGACGCCGCGCAGCGACGGGACCTGCAGCATGCCGCCGGTGCCGACGTCCACGGTGGTGTTGTTGGTCAGCAGGGCGCCGGCGTGGCAGGTGGCGCAGGCCACCTTGGTGTCCTCGAACAGTGTCTTGCCGTGGGCGACAGCGGTCGCGTCCAGTCCGGTCGCGACCGGCAGGGCCGGGATGGTGTCCACCCAGCTTTGCAGCGCCTGCTTCTGGTCGCCGGAAAGCGGCGGCCCTGACATGCGGGCCACGAACACGTCGTCCATCAGGTGGGAGAAATCCTTCTCGGCGCCGTCCCAGTGAAACGGTGCCGTGGGGCTGATGCCGCCCCGGATCGACTGCGTGCGGCGCCCGCCGATGCAGGCAAAGTTCCAGACCCGTCCGTCCTCGCCCCCCTCGGGGTGGCAGGACGCGCAGGCCACCCCGCCGCCGGCGTTGACGTGGAAGAGCAGCTGCCCGGTGTCCTCGCGCGAGCCCGTGGCCAGCGGGATGGTCACGCCGGTGTCGCCTCGCCACAGCGCCGCCGGTTCGCGGGTCTGTCCCAGGAGGAGACTGTTTTTTGTATAGGCGACCGCGATGACCTCGCCCATGGGCGGCTTGGCGCCTTGCGGTTGACCGATACCGGCGCAGCCGCCGCCGGCGCCGTTCGTGACCGTCGATATCGGGCCCTCGAAGATCGACGCCAGGCCAGGTGTGTGCGCGTTGCCAGGAACGGCGATCGCGACCTGCGAGCCACCGGGCGACACTGCGATGTCGACGGCCAGCGACACCATCTGCATGCCGCCCGCCACGGGCGGCGATGGGGATCCGGGCGTCAGCACCGAAACCCCCGGCGTGGCGATCCCTCCGCAACCTTTCAACCCGCCATAACCGCCGGCCGCCGGATCGATGACGTCGTCGACACCGGTCTGGTGCAACATCACGACGTTGCCGGTTCCGTCGCCCCGCGGCTGCATTCGCCATGCGACGGCCGGACTCACGTGCCGGGGCATCCCCATCACCGACGGGACCAGGCCCGAGCCCGGATGCATTTCCGGGCCCATCACACCGTCTTTCATGACGACCAGAACCTTGGCGCCGCGGAAAGTACTGACCAGAATCTTGCCGTCGCTGCCCATCACCACGTCGCGCAGATCGCGCTCCAGGGTCAGGATGCGCGTGGCTTCGCCTCCGGCAGCCGGCAGCGACACCAGCTCGCCCCCCGCGCAGGCGACGTGCAGGAGGCCCGACGCTGGTTCGAAGGCGATCCCACGTGGCGCCGAGCAGACGGCGCGCCGGGCACCCAGCGTCCCGTTCTTGGGATCCAGCGAGGCGATGGCGCCACCCTTGCGCAGCGCCACGTGCACCAGCCCGCTGGCGTCCTCGACCAACCGGCCCGGTTCGTCGCCGGGCTGCAGGGCCAGGGTCGCGCGCACGGCGTTGGCGGTGAGATCGACGACGTAGACCTGATCGCGCTCTGGATCGGCGGCCACGGCGGTCTGGCCATCGGACAGTGCCAGCAGCGTGCCTCCGGTCAGCGGCGGCACCGGCGTCGCCTGTTGCTTGACCGTGGCCGGTAGCTGCGGCAGGAAGCCGCCGCGCGCGCCCGGTGGAATCGGTGGCACGTTGCTGGCCATCGCGCCACCGTCGGCGCCGCAGATGGTGCGGGCGACGCCCCCGTCTGTGCTGGCCGGAATCATGGGGTTACGGACGGGCGGATTGACCGCGCCGCCGCCCTGGCCTGACTCCCCCGGGCCACCTGGATCGACGCTGCCGTTCGCGCAGGACAGTGAGCCGATGGCGCCGGCACCGACCAGAGTCATCAGAAGCGTCAGCGCTCGTATGGTCACTTTACCGTCGCCATGCAGCATGGTCGTGCTCCTTGTCGACTATTATGACGTTGGCTCGGCATTTTGTTTCAATCAAAGCGTTCGTTTTCACATAACAGGTGAGCGACGGTGTCCGCCCCGGCGCGTGCCGCGCGTTACACTGCCTCCATGAAATACCGCCCCCTCGGACGCACGGGTGTTCAGGTCTCGCAGCTCTGCATGGGAACCATGTCCTTCGGCGGCGACGCCGACGCCGCGACCTCCGCGGCGCTGTACAAGGCTTGCCGCGACGCGGGCATCAATTTTTTCGACACCGCCGACGTGTACAGCAAGGGGCGCGCCGAGGAGATCCTTGGCGGCCTCATCAAGGGGCACCGGGACCAGCTGGTCCTGACCACAAAATGTTTTGGCCCGATGGGCGAGGGGGTTAACGATCGCGGCACGTCGCGCCGCCATGTGACCCGCGCCGTGGAGGCCAGCCTGAAGCGCCTGCAAACCGATCGCGTCGACGTGCTGTTCCTGCACCAGTACGACGCCCTGACACCGATCGAGGAGCAGATGCGCGCCCTGGAGGACCTGGTGCGCGCCGGCAAGATTCTTTATCCGGCGGTCAGCAACTATGCTGCCTGGCAGACCCAGAAGGCGCTGGACGTGCAGCAGCACAACGGCTGGGCGCGATTGCAGGTCATCCAGCCGATGTACAACCTGGTCAAACGCCAGTCCGAGGTGGAGATCCTGCCCATGGCCGAGGCCAACGGTCTGGGCGTCATCCCGTACAGTCCGGCCGCGGGCGGTCTTCTCTCGGGGAAGTACACGGGCGCTGGCACCGACTCGCCGGCCGGCCGGCTGGCGACCAACAAGATGTACGAGGTCCGTTACGGCGAGGCCTGGGTGCACGAGGTGGCGACCAGGTTCGCCGACTTCTGTCGGGCGCGCGGCCTGCACCCGGTCAGCGCCGCCGTGGCCTGGGTGGCCGCTCACCCGGCCGTCACGGCGCCCATCATCGGCGGTCGCAACGTCGAGCAGCTGACGGCGTCGCTGGACGCCGTGAAGCTCGACATGACGCCGGCCCTGCGCGCCGAGCTGGCCGCCCTGTCGCGCACGCCCCCGCCCGCCACCGATCGCCTCGAAGAAGCAAAAAAAGAAGAGATCAAGAGCTGACGACCGTCGTCTTCAGTCGATCTTTCCGCCTCAATCTATCGACGTCAGACCGGCCGCTGCGCGTCGTCGTGGGCGATGGCCATCACCGACGCTGGTGCTGGTCGTGGTGAGGGGGATGCCTGGGCGTCCTCGGGCTGGCGTCCATGCGCGGCGCCGCCCTGTCCGGACAGCCGTTCCATGAAGACGAAGAGGGCAGGGACAAAGAAGATGCCCAGCACCGTGGCGGCCAGCATGCCGGTCACCACCGTGGTCCCCAGCATCCGCCGGGCCGCCGCGCCTGCCCCGGCCGCCCCCCACAGGGGCAGACAGCCGAAGATGAAGGCGAACGACGTCATGAGGATCGGGCGCAGCCGCAGGCGAGCACCCTCCAGCGCCGCATCGATGAGCGGTCGCCCTTGCTTCAATTTGTCCTTGGCGAACTCGACGATCAGGATGGCGTTCTTGGCGGTCAGCCCCACCAGCATCACCAGGCCGATCTGCGCATAGACGTTGCTGTCGAACTTTCGCGCCAGCAGGCCCAGAAAGGCGCCCAGCACCGCGACCGGCGTGCTGAGCAGAACGCTGAAGGGCAACGACCAGCTCTCGTACAGGGCGGCCAGCAGCAGAAAGACGAACAGCAGCGACAGTCCCAGCACCTTCACCGTCCCGCCCTGCGCCACCTTCTCCTGATAGGACAGCGCGTTCCAGGCGTACCCCATCTGGGGCGGCAGGACCTGCGCCGCCACGTCCTCCAGCGCGGCCAGCGCCTGCCCGGAGCTGTAGCCGGGGGCCGCCGCGCCCAGGATCTCGGCCGAGCGGAACAGGTTGAAGCGAACCGTGTACTCGGGACCGGTGGTGGTGCGCACGCTGACGAACGCGGACAGGGGCACCATCTCGCCCCTGGCGTTGCGCACGTAAAAGTCTTTCAGGTTGTCCGGATCGCGTCGGTACTCCGGCGCCGACTGGACGAACACCTTCCATTGCCGCGAGAACCGCGTGAAGTCGTTGACGTAGGCGCCGCCCATGAACGCCTGCAGGCCGGCGTAGACGTCGGCGATCGGCACCCCTTGCTTCATGACCTTTTCTTTGTCGACGTCGGCGAACACCTGCGGCACCGCCGGCGAGAAGTTGGCCAGGACGTTCTGCAGCTCGGGGCGCTTGCGGGCGGCGTCGACGAACTTCTTCACGTTCTCCGCCAGGAACGCCACGCTGCCGCCGCTGCGGTCCTGCAGGAACATGCTGAAGCCGCCGGCGGCGCTGATCCCGGGGATGGCCGGGGGCAGCAGCGCGAAGACGCGCGCCTCGGGGATCTTGCCGAACTCGCTGTTCAGCTTGGCGACGATCGCCTTGGCCGTCAGGTCCGGTCTGTCGCGTTCGTCCCACGGCTTGAATCCGATGAACCCGGTCCCCGCATAGCTGGCCGCGGAGCGCGTGAAGAAGCTGTAACCGGCGATGGTGTTGAAGGTGCGAATCCCCTCGGTGTGTCCCAGGATCGCCTCGATCTTCTTGAACACCACCTTGGTCCGCTGCAAGGAGGCGGCGTCCGGCAGCTGCACGCCGATCAGCGCATAGCCGTTGTCCTCGTCGGGGAGAAATCCCGACGGCAGCTTGCGCCCGATCGCCACCGACGTCCCCGCCACGGCGACCAGCAGCACCAGCGGGATGGCCAGCTTGCGCACCAGCCGCGCGTTGGCGTGCACGTAACCGTTGGTGACGCGCCCGAAGAAGCGGTTGAACCCGGCGCCCATGCGTCCGAACACGCCCTTGGGCTCGCCGCGCGGGCGCAGCAAAAGCGCCGACAGGGCGGGGCTCAGGGTCAGGGCGTTGAAGGCCGAGATCAGCACCGACACCGCGATGGTCAGCGCGAACTGCTGATACAGGCGACCGGTGATCCCGGCCATGAAGGCGACCGGGATGAAGACCGCGGCCAGGATCAGGGCGATGCCGATGACCGGCGCCTGGACCTCCGACATCGCCCGGTAGGTGGCGTCGCGGGGCGACATCCCTTCCTCGATGTGGTGCTCCACCGCTTCGACCACGACGATGGCGTCGTCGACCACCAGGCCGATGGCCAGCACCAGCGCGAACAGCGACAGCGTGTTGATGGAGAAGCCCAGCAGCGGAAACACCGCGAACACGCCCACCAGCGACACGGGGACGGTCAGCAATGGAATCAACGTGGCGCGCCAGCTCTGCAGGAAGATGAAGACCACCAGCACCACCAGGCCGATGGCCTCGGCCAGGGTGATCAGAATCTCCTCGATGCCCGCCTTGACCGGCGCGGTGGTGTCCAGGGAGATCTCGAAGTCCATGCCGGGCGGAAAGCGCTTCTTCAGATCGGCCATCGCGGCGCGCACCGACGAGGCCACGTCCAGCGCGTTTGACCCCGGCAGCTGAAAGGCGGCGATGACGCCGGCGGGCTGGCCGTTGAACGCCCCCATCTGCGCGTAGTTCAGCGACCCCAGCTCGACGCGGGCCACGTCGCGCACGCGCACCAGCGAGCCGTCGGGGTTGGCGCGCACGATCACGTCGCCGAACTCCTCCGGCGTGACCAGGCGTCCCTGGGCGCGCACGGTGTACGTGAACTGCTGGCCGGCCGGCGCCGGTTCGGCCCCCACCTGCCCGGCGGGGTTGACCACGTTCTGGGCGCGCACGGCGTTCTGGACGTCGGAGACCGTCAGCCCCAGCCGGGCTAGCACGTCGGGCTTCAGCCAGATGCGCAGGGCGTAGTCCGACGCGCCCAGGTTGCGAATGTCGCCCACGCCGCGGATGCGCAGGAGCGCGTCGTTGACGTTGATGATGGCGTAGTTGGTCAGGAACGAAGCGTCGTAGCGTCCGTCCGGTGAATACAGGGAGATGACGATCAGCGGGAAGGCCAGCGACTTCTTGATGGTGACGCCGAAGTTCTTGACGTCCTGGGGCAAAAAGGTCTGCGCCTGCGAGAAGCGGTTCTGCACCAGCACGTTGTCGATGTCGATGTTGGTGCCGACGTCGAAGGTCACCGCCTGGGTCATGGTGCCGTCGTTGGCGTTCGTCGACTGGATGTAAAGCATGTTGTCGACGCCGTTGACCTGCTGTTCGATCGGCGTGGCCACCGACTGTTCGATGGTCTGGGCGTCGGCGCCGGTGAACGTCGTGGTCAAGATGATCTGCGGCGGGATGATCTGCGGAAACTGGGCGATGGGCAGCCCGACCAGCGACACGGCGCCCAGGATCACCGTGAGGATGGCGATCACCATCGCCACGATGGGGCGACGAATGAAGAAGGAGGAGATCAACGTCGCTCCGTCGGTGGGGAGGGGGGGCCGCCGGGCGGCGATGCCGTCGCCGTCGTGGTGGCCGGGGCAGGGGCGGGCGCCGTCGCCGGCGCCGCGACCGCCACCACGGTCAGGCCGTCGCTGACCTTCTGCAAGCCATCGACCACCACCCGATCGCCAGCCTGCACGCCGCTGTTGATGATGCGCGCCGTACCCGCGGTGGGACCGACCTCGACCCGGTGCAGGCTGACCTTGTTGTCGGCCCCCACCACCGCCAGCGAGTACGTCCCCTGCACCTGCAGCAGCGCGTTCTCCGGCACCACCAGGGCGTTGGCGCCGACGTCGCGGCGAGGCATGCGCACGCGGCCGAACTGGCCGGGGCGCAGAAAATTTCCCGGGTTGGGGAACAGCGCCTGCAACTGGATGGTGCCGGTGCTGGTGTCGACCTGTCGATTGACGGCGACGATCACGCCGCGGTGCTTGTAGACACTGCCGTCGGACAGCAGCAGCTCGATGCTGTCGTCGCCGGCCTCACCGCGCGCCATCTTGGCGAACTGCGCCTGCGCCCATTTGAGATCGCGGCCGTCCAGCTGCTTGAGGCGATCGGATGACCGCACATAGTCGGACTCGCTCATGGGAAAGTTCACGCGGATGGGATCGACCTGGGAGACGGTGGTCAGCAGCGTCGGCCCGTCCTGGCCCACCAGATTGCCGACGCGCACCTGGGCCAGACCGGCCACGCCGGTGACCGGTGAATGGATCTCGGTGTACGACAGATTCAGCTCGGCCTGACGGACCTGGGCGGACGCCGCCCGCACCTGGTCCTCTGAGTCGTGGGCGGCCGCCTCGGCGTCCTCCAGCTCCTGCTTGCTGACCACGGCCGAGGCGGTCAGATCCTTGCGCCGCTCCAGCTGAGCCTTGTTGTGGGCCGCCCCGGTCTGGGCGCGGGCCAGCGCCGCTCTGGCCGAATCCAGCGCGGCCTGGTATTCGGCTCTGTCGATGGTGAACAGCAGCTGCCCCTGTTTCACCGTGGCGCCGTCCTTGTACCTCTGGGCGAGCAAGATGCCGCGCACCCGGGCGCGAATCTCGGCGTTGACGTATCCGTCCAGCCCACCCACCGCTTCCAGGTAAAGCGCGACGTCCCGTCGGGCCACCGGGGCCACCACCACCGTGGGCGGCGGCGGGGCCACCTTGGCCTTGGTCTCGCTGCAACCGCTAACCGCGGCCAGCAGCGTCATCGTTGTCACCACCCCGGTCACCACCCCGGTCGCCGTCGCCAGGGCGCCCTGCCGCCGGCGCGTTCGTCTGCGTCCTTCACCAGTCATGAGCCGCTCTTTACCCCCGGCAATCGTCGCGATTGTAACGCCTGTTCATAACATGATCCGGCCAGGGCGCCCGTCGGTCAGGCGTGGTTTCCTCAGACGATTTTTCCCGACCTTTTCCCATTCTGGATTGATGGGGTGTTTCATTGACGGGTTCGGTGAAGCTTCGAAGGGAAACAGTCCTTTGGCTCGGCCTTGTGGCAGCGCTCGGGTGCGGCAGCTCCGGCGCGCCCGCCACGGCCGATGCGGGGTCTGACACAGCGATATCTGGATCTGGCGGCTCCGGCGAGGCGGGGATTTCGGGCAGCGGAGGGGCTGGAGTGGGGGGCGGGGGCGCTTCCGGGACCGGGGGGGCTGTCACGCCCGGCACCGGAGGCGTCATTGGTCAGCCGGATGACGGCGGTCGCCCGGCCAACCCCGACGGCGCTCCCACCACCCAGCCCACCTGCGTCGGCACGCCGGGCACCGGGGCGGTGTCGCCGACCTTCATGGCCTGGAAGGGCGCCATGAACACTCATCCGAACATCCCCAACGTCAGCTGGGCCGGCTACCACGACGGCGAAGAGCCCGGCGCCTTCGCCGACTGGACCACGTACGACGTGACGGCCACCTTCGGCGCCAAGGGCGACGGCACGACGGACGACACGGCGGCCATCAAGCAGGCCGTGGCCAAGGCCAGCGCCGACGTTCAGGCAGGGACGGCGCGCGGGGCGGTCGTTGCTTTTCCAGGCAACACCAACCACACCCCGCGCGTGTACCTGATGAGCGAACCTCTCTTCGTCGGCCAGAGCCGCGTGCTCCTGCGGGGCGGCGGCACCGACGCGGCGGGCAACGCGGCGGCGTCGGCCGTGGTGATCGAGTTTCAGAAGTCTCTCAACACGTCGTACGCGATCTCCTCGTGGAACGCGACGGAGTCGTCGTGGTCGTGGCAGGGCGGGATGATCTGGTTCGGGCCGCCGTCGGTCTACACGTACTGGTCGGCCGCCAATCCGAAGAAGGCCGACATCGGTCCCGCCGACGGCCTGTGGAAATCGGGCGCCACCATCGGCACCATCACCGGCGCCCCCAGGCGGGGCGCCAGCCAGATCAAGGTGACGCCTTCCGCGGCCGCCGCTGCTCTGAAGCCGGGCCAGCCGATCGTCATCGAGATGAAGGACAGCGGCAACCGCGCGCTGGGCCTTTACCTGGCGTCGGGAGGCGTGGCCACCGGCTGGGCGGCGGCCAACGCGGGAGACATCTCGTACGTCATGGCCAAGACGCTGCAGTGGGTGGTTCGCGTCGACGCGGTCGCCGACGACGGCACCGTCACCTTGCACCAGCCGCTGCGCTTTGACGTCACCGACGCCTGGTCGCCCACGGTGCGGGCCCTTCCCGCGATGATCAGCGAGATCGGCATCGAGCACATGACCGTGCGCCTGCGCCGCGATTACACCTGGACCACGGCCACCCACCACCTGGAGCGGGGCTGGAACGGCGTCTACTTCAACAACGCCATCGACGGGTTTGCCCGCGACGTGGTGGTCATGAACGCCGACGGTCTTTCCTTCGGCACCACCGCGGCCAAGAACATCACCTTCAGCGACATCGTGCTGGACTCCGACGCCAGCCGCCTGCCGGGCGGCGTCTCCCCGTCGACCCAGCACCACGGGACCGTGACGCGGTACTGGTCCGACGACGTCCTCATCCAGCGCTTCACGGTGCGGGTAAAGCCCCTGCACGGGATCAACATCGAGACCGAATCGATGGGCAACGTCTGGTCGCAGGGGAAGATGGACCACGGCACGTTCGACAGTCACCTGCAGCTGCCGTACGAAAACGTCCGCACGGAGATCAGCATCAACAACGACGGCCAGCACGGTGGTCCGGCCGCGTCGGGGCCGTTGCTGGGGGCGCGACACGTGAACTGGAATGTCGCGCTGACCGGCGGCATGACGTCGCTGGTGGCGGCGGCGGGCGAGATGCCGGCCGGAGCTCTGGTGGGCGTCACGCTGCCGGGGGGCGGCAAGGCCA
>DATLVT010000523.1:0-15308 GCA_035577105.1 Polyangia bacterium | reverse complement strand
CAGCGCGCTGGGGGTCATGCACGCCGTCGGGGTCTCGTCGGGGACCGATGCGCTGTTGACGGTGTTGATGGCGCTGGGGATCGGCCCCGGGGACGAGGTGGTCACCACGCCGTTTTCGTTCTTCGCCTCGGCGGGGGCCATCGCCCGCCTGGGCGCGACCCCGATCTTCGCCGATATCGACGACGGAACGCACACGCTGGACGACGCCGGCGCCGCCAATCGCGTCGGTCCGCGGACCAAGGCGGTCCTGACGGTGCACCTGTTTGGACGGGTGGCGCGCACAACGATGATTGAACAGGCCTGCGCCGCGGCGCGAATCCCGCTGATCGAAGATGCCGCTCAGGCGATCGGCGCGTGCGCGGACGGCAGCCGCTGGGGGCGGCGCGTGGGGACCATCGGGCACGCCGCGGCGCTGTCGTTCTTCCCGTCAAAGAATCTGGGGGCGCTGGGCGACGGGGGCATGGTGCTGACCGGGGACGGCGCGCTCGCCGAGCGGTTGCGTGTGCTGCGCATGCAAGGGGCGTCGCCGAAGTATCACCATCAGGTGGTGGGTGGAAACTTTCGCCTCGACGAGATCCAGGCGGCGGCTCTGCGGGTCAAGCTGCCGCGGCTGTTTTTCTGGACCGAACGCCGGCGTCAGCTGGCGGCGCGGTACATGGCCCAGCTGGCGGATGTGCCGGTTGGGCTGCCTCCCCAGGATCCGGGGTGCGTCTGGAATCAATTCGTCATCCGCGTGAGCGGCGGCAGGCGCGACGCCCTGGCCCGCTATCTGTCCGCCCGGCAGATCGCCACCGCGATCTATTATCCCGAGCCGCTGCACCTGCAGCCGTGCTTTGCCCCGCTGGGCCATCGCCCGGGGCACTTCCCCATCGCAGAAAGGGCCTGCGCCGAGGTCCTGGCGCTGCCCATCTATCCCGAGCTGGCCGACGAGTCGGTCGACCGCATTTGCACGGAGGTCCGCGGCTTCTTCGCCGGCTAGTTTCTCGACAGCGACCACAATGACGATGACGACGACGGCCTTCGCGACGGCGCAGATCGAACCCTGGGGCGACCAGGCGATCATGGTCAGGTTGGGGCGGCAGATCGAGCCGGCGATCAGCGCCAGCGTGCAAGCGCTGACCGCCGCCGTCCGCCAGGCCGCTCCGGCCTGGCTGGTCGATTGCGTTCCCAGCTATTGCGCCGTCTTGATCCAGTTCGATCCCCGGACCGCCGCGCCGGCGGACGTCGATTCGTTCGTGCGCGATCGACTGGCGGCGGCCGCCGCGGCGGGAGCGGCGGCGCCAGAATTCGAACGGCCGTCGCGCCTGGTGGAAATTCCCGTCTGCTACCAGCCTGACTTCGGTCCCGACCTGGTCGACGTGGCGGCCAGCTGCCAGCTGTCTGTGGACGAGGTCATTCAAAGACACGCCGCGCCCGAGTACCGGGTCTACATGCTGGGGTTTCGTCCCGGATTTCCCTTTCTCGGCACCGTCGACCAGCGCATCGCCGTTCCGCGCCTATCGACGCCCCGGGCCAACGTGGTCGCCGGTTCGGTGGGCATCGCCGGACAGCAGACCGGGATCTATCCGAACGCCGGTCCCGGCGGCTGGCGCATCATCGGACGAACACCGTGGCGCCTGTTCGATGCGTCCGCGCCGCAACCGTTTCGCCTGACCGCCGGTGACGGCGTGCGGTTTGTCCCCATCGACGGCGCCGAATTCGCGCGCTGGCAGGACAGCCCCCATGCACATTGATCTCAACTGCGACGTCGGCGAAAGCTTTGGTCGCTATCGGCTGGGTCACGACGAGGCCGTGATGGAATTCGCCACGTCGATCAGCGTGGCGTGTGGCTTTCACGCCGGCGATGCCGGCACCATGCGGCGCACCGTCGCGGCCGCCGTCGCCCGCGGCGTCGCCATCGGGGCCCACCCTGGCTATCCCGATCTGCAGGGCTTTGGTCGTCGCGAGATGAAGCTCTCCGCGGAGGAGATCGGCGACATCGTGATCTACCAGGCTGGCGCGCTCAACGCGTTCGTCGGCGCCGCCGGGGGGCGCTTGCAACACGTCAAGTTGCACGGGGCGCTTTACAACACGGCGGCGCGCTCAGAGCCCGTGGCCGAGGCGGCCGTCGCCGCCGTGGCCCGCCTACCGGGTCGTCTGATCATCGTCGGACCGCCCGGCTCCCAGCTGGCGGCGGCCGCCGCCAGGCACGGGCTGCCCTTCGCCGCCGAGGTCTTCGCCGATCGCACCTACGCGCCCGACGGGCAGCTCACGCCGCGCGACACCGCCGGCGCCTTCATCGCCGATGCCGAGCAGGCGGCCCGGCGCATGGTGCAGCTCCTGCGCGAGGGTACCGTCGAAGCCACCGACGGCAGCCGGCTGGCCTTGCGCGCCGACACCATTTGCCTGCACGGAGACGCCCCGAACGCGCTGGCCTTTGCCCGCGGCCTGGCGCAGGCGCTGGAGGGCGCGGGCGTCAAACGACAGGCGCTGGGCGCGACGATCAATCAAGCGTGAGGTTCGCGCCGTGGCCACGCTCATCATCCGACGCGCGGGAATCCTGACCACCGTCCAGGACCTGGGCCGCCCCGGGTGGGGCCGCTTCGGCGTGCCGGCGTCGGGGGCAATGGATGCGCTCGCCGCCCGAACCGCCAACGCGCTGGTGGGCAATGACCCGGCTGCCGCCGTCCTGGAGCTGACCGGTCCGGGCGCCGCGCTCACGGTGTCGCTGCCTGATCAGCGGGATGATCCGCCCCGCCTGGTGGCCGTGGCGGGCGCCGATCTGGACGCCACCATCACCGACGGCGCCGGGCACGCACGTGCCTTGCCGCCGGGCCGGGCGCAGCTGGTCAGCGACGGTGACACGTTGACCTTCCCGCGGCGCCGCGCGGGCGCTCGCGCGATTCTTGGCGTGGCCGGTGGACTTGCCGTGCCGCGCACGTTCGCCAGCGCGGCCACCGACGTGGCGAATCAGCTGGGGGGCTGGCAGGGTCGGCCCTTGCGCGCCGGTGATGCCCTGCCGATCGGGAACGAACCAGCGTCTGCCCGACGCGTGACTGCTGACGACCGGCTGCCGGCCATGCTGGCCGCGGCCTACGCCGATCCCTTCGTACTGCGCTTCATCGCCCTGCCGTTGGCTCTGCCCTGGGCCTTGCCCTTGGCCACCACGAAAGCCGCTTCTTTCATCGAGGCGACTTATCGGGTGACCCCACGCGCCAACCGCGTCGGGTTTCGGCTGCAGCGCGAGGGCGGGCCTTTGATCGCAGACAGCGCGGCCGGCACTCTACTCTCGGAGCCGATCGCGCCCGGGACGTTGCAGCTGCCCCGGACGGCCAGCCGATCCTGCTGATGGCCGATCGCCAGACGGTGGGCGGCTATCCGGTCCTGGGACACGTCATTGCCGCCGATCTGCCCAAGGCAGCCCAGCTGTGGCCCGGCGATCGGGTGCGCTTCGCCGCCGTGACGCTCGCCGAAGCGAGAGCCGAGCTGCGCCGCCAGGAGGAGGCGTTCGCATTCTGGTCGTCTCCTTGATCGTGGTTCAACGCCGTCACCTGGGCGCCGGCCGCAACGATTCGGCGACGCCCTTGCCCGCCCGGCGGTAACGGTCGCCGCAGTCGGGGCAGATCAGCAGGCGCCCGGGACCGCGCGGCAACGTGACGCCACAGCGACAGATCCAGCCGACCCGTCGCGCGGGAACGCCACCCACCAGCGCGTACGCCGCCACATCCCGGGTCACCACCGCGCCGGCCGCCACCAGAGCGTACGCGCCGACGCTGTGCCCGCACAGGATGGTGGCGTTGGCGCCGATGCTGGCCCCCTGATCGACCCGGGTCGATTCGAACTGATGCCGGCGCGGCACGGAGGCACGCGGCGTGGTCACGTTGGTGAACACCGCCGACGGACCGACGAACACGTCGTCGGCCAGTACCACGCCGTCATAGATCGAAACGTTGTTCTGGATCTTGCAACGATCGCCCACAACGGCCCCGCTGCTGACGAAGACGTTCTGTCCCAGCGAACAGCCGTCGCCGATGCGGGCGCCGGCCATCACGTGAGAAAAATGCCAGATCTTGGTCCCCTCACCGATGGTGGCCGGCGGGTCGATGACGCAAGTGGGATGCGCCCAAAACGTCATGAGACGGGCGTGGGAGCCCCGCCGGCGCGGATGGAATGTTGGCCGGCTTCCAGGACCCGCACCACCGCCAGCCCATGAGCCCCATCGGTGCGCGGGCGCGAGCCGGTGCGCACGCAGTCGACAAAGTGCGCGCACTGGGTCAGCAGGGGATCGCCCGGCGGTAGAACCGGAACGTAGATGTCGCCCTTGTGCACCGCCACCGGGGCGGCGGACATCGCATCGTTGCCGTTGCCCTCGCCGTTGGTGACGGCGCGCCGATCGAAGATCTTGATCCGCTGCTCGCTGGCTGACTCTTCGAAGGTCAGCATTTTCTTGCTGCCCACCACCGTCAAGGTGCGCCGCCGCAAAGGATCCAGCCACGAGACATGGATGTGCGCCAGCCGCCCGCCGGGAAAGCGCAATGTGGCGAACGCCAGGTCCTCGACGCCGCGCCCGCGCTGCAGGAAACAGCCGGCAGTGGCGCTGATCTCGGTGGGCGATTCACCAAGCAGGTGCAGGGCGACGGCGACGTCGTGCGGGCCCAGCGACCACCAGGCGTTCTCGTCCTGGCGGACCGTCCCCAGGTTGGTGCGCTGGCTGTGCAAGGTGAGGACCTCACCCAGCTCGCCCGAGTCGATGGCCTGCCGGGCCAGTGCCAACGCTGGATCATAAAGAACGAGGTGACCGACCATCAGGATCCGTTGGGCGCGCTCGGCCAGCGTGCACAGGTCGGCGGCGTCGTCGGCCGAAAGCGCCAGCGGCTTTTCCACCAGCACGTGACGGGAGGCCTGCAGGGCCTGCCTGGCCAGAGGGTGATGGTTCCGCGGTTCGGCCGCGACCACCAGGGCGTCAACCTGGGTGTCGTTCAAGAGCTCGTCGAACGAAGGGGTCAGCCGCACGCCCGGGTAAAGACCGGCCAGTCGGGTCAGATGCGCCGGGTTTCGATCGCACACCCAGCGCAGGCGCGCCCCCGGGGTCGCCGCCAGGGCGCGGACCACCTGGCTGCCCCAGGCCCCCGCTCCGACGGCGGCGATTCCGATGCTGGACATAGGCGCGCGGATACTAGCAAATACGTACAAACAGCCATGTACAGAAACACCGAAAAATGTCGATGAAGATGGCCGCCGTGAATGCCCGTCCATCGAGGTCTGCGTCTCTGATTGCCGTCGGGGCTTTGTTCGTCGCCGCCGCCGTCAGCGCGGCCGGGTGCGGCACGACGAAGACGATCGGCGGCAAGGGCCGCGAACTGGTGCTCGCCTACGACGACAGCCGCAGCACCGGCACCGTGGCTTTTCCCAGCCAGACCTACGAGAGCATCACCCGGTTCGAGCTGCCCGCCGGCGAACATCGGCCGCTGCGCTTGCGTCTGCAAGCCGAGGCGGCCGGCAGCCTGGAGATCACCATCTACGACAGCACGCCCCTGGAGACACCCGGAGAGGCGATCCTGTCCATCACCCGCGAGCTGGACAAACAGGATCTCTCCGACGGCCGTGACGGCCGCTGGGTGGTCGAGGACCTGATGGACGCCAAGCCGCTCAAGGGCGTGGTCTGGGTGGGCATCCGGAAGTCGGCTGGTCAACCGACGTTGTGGTCCAGCGCGGTCTCGTCCGGACAGTGCTACATCCGCAACAACGATCCCAACAACCTCCTCGGCCTGCTGCCCACCAAACGGACGCCGATGGTTCGCCTGGAAGTCGCTCCTTAGCGATCGTCTACGGCAAGAAGCGCTGTCCACCGACGTCGATGGCGGCGGCGATGCGCATCGCCAGCCACTGCCCCGCCTCCTCGACCGCCACCGCCAGCGACGCCCCGTCCGCCAGTTGAGCGGCGATGGCGGTCGATAGCGCGCAGCCGGTACCGCGCGGGCTGAGGCCTGCGATTCGCGGGCGAACGATGCGGCCCACACCGGCACCGTCCACCAGCAGATCGGCCACCGTGGTCTCAGCCGTGTCCAGGTGGCCGCCTTTCACCAGGACCGCCGCCACGCCCTGCTGGCGCAGTACCATCGCCGCGGCAATGGCCTCCTCGGCGCTGTCCACCGACCGTCCGGACAGCGCGGCCGCCTCGGAGGCATTCGGGGTGACCAGGGCCGCTCGCCGCAACAGCGGCAGCAACTGGTCGATCCGCCCCGACCACAACGCCCCACCGCTGGACGCCGCCAGTACAGGATCCACGACGACGGCGCCGGTGAACGCCGCGCCGTCCAGCGCGCTGACAATGGCGGCGGCCACGGCGGCGTTCGGCACCATGCCGACCTTGACCGCGGCTGTCGGGTGTCGGGCCAGCGCCCGTCGCAGGGCCTCCTCCACGCGCGCCGGGTCCCGCGGCTCGACGCCCAGGACGCCTGTCGGCGAGGCCGCCCCGGCCGGCAGCCCCACCCGCCCTTCCTGCTCGGTCCAGCCGGTCCCCACGGTGGCAACCCCGACCGACAGCGCCGCCCCCGTGAGTACGTCGCGCAGCAGGCCGGCCCCGGCGCTGGGATCCACCCCGGCCACGGCGATGACCCTCACCGGGCGGTGGCGCTGGTCGATTTGCGAGCGATTCACAGGGCCGCTATCATAGATCGCCCTGCAGACCGGGGCGCTCACGGCTTTTCAAGCGTTTGCCATCCACCCACTAGCGAGAAATCGGCGTGGCCGTTCAACTTCCTCAACCGATTCAGTTCGGTAAATACACGCTCTTCGAGCGCATTGGCCGCGGCGGCATGGCCGACGTGTACAAGGGGCGTGTGCAAGGGCCGGAGGGCTTTGAACGCGTCTTCGTCATCAAGCGCATCCTGCCCCATCTGTCCGACGAGCCGACGTTCATCAAGATGTTCGTCGAGGAAGCGAAGCTGTCGGCGCGCCTCAGTCACCCGAACATCGTCCAGATCTTCGAGCTGGGCTCTGTCGAAGGCGAGTACTTCATCTCCATGGAGTACGTGCGCGGCCGCGACCTGGCCGAGACCATGCGCGCGATCTGGAAGACCATGCCGCCCCCCCGCCCCGAGATGGTGGCCTACATCGGGCGCGAAGCCTGCCGCGCGCTGGCCTACGCGCACGACCTGGTCGATGACAACGGCCGCCCCCTGCGCATGATCCACCGCGACGTCTCGCCGTCGAACATCATGCTGTCCTATGAAGGGGCGGTGAAGCTGCTGGACTTCGGCATCGCCAAGGCGCTGGGGGAAGCGCCCGAGACCACCAAGAGCGGCACCATGAAAGGCAAGTACGCCTACATGGCGCCCGAGCAGACGGAGGGCGACGAGGTCGACCACCGCATCGACATCTTTTCGTGCGGCATCGTCCTGCACGAGGTGCTGACCGGCCGGCGGCTCTTCAAGGGCGCCAACGACATGCAGACCATCGAGCGCGTCCGCAAGGGCGACGTGGCGCCGCCGTCGTACCAGAACCCGCTTTGCCCGCCCGAGCTGGACGCCATCGTCCTCAAGGCGCTGGCGCGCGACCGGAACGATCGCTTCAATCATGCCTCGGAGATGGCCGACGCGCTGGACGACGTCGTGCACAAGGCGCGCTTTCAACCGACGCACCTGGCGCAGCTGCTTCACCAGCTGTTCCCCACCGAGGGGACCGGCGCCGTGGTCAGCCGCCCCACGACGACCACCAGCAGCACCGGCTCTGGCATTCCGTCGTCGGCACGCTCGCCGACCGTGCCGCCGGTGGCGTCACCGTCGACGAACACCCGCAACACTTACAGCTTCTGGACCGAACAGGGCGGAAGCCCGAACGCCGCCGAGAAGAAACGACGTCCCTGGGTGGTGCCGGTCGCGGCCCTGGTCGTGGCGATGATCGGCGGTGGCATCATCTGGGCTGCGTCGGGGATGTCGATCAAGAACGGCACCAGCGCCGCCCTGTCGCGCCCGCAGGGCGCGCAAAAATTCAACGTGTTCATCAAATCCGACCCACCGGGTGCGGACATCTTCATGAACGGCAGCGCGCGCCCCATCGCCGCCACGCCGGTGACGCTGCCCATCGATCTCGACGGCGCCAGCTCGGTCAAGGTCGTCCTGAAAAAGCCGGGCTTCGAGCCGTATGAACAGCTCATCTCGACGGACATGCCCCTGTCCATCAACCTGCACGCCGATGACCGGCCGGCCCCCCGGGAGGAGCCCAGAGCCAGAACGCCGGCGCCCAAAGCGGAAAAGGCCGAGAGGGCCGAGAAGCCCGAGGCGGCGGAAAGACCGGCCAGCCGGTCGTCGTCGTCAAAACGTCCGCCGCCCACGCCCGATCGATCAAACGTCAAGCACCACCCCACCACCGCCAAGCCCAAGGGCCCGGCGGCGACAAACCGCGAGCTGGTCAACCCCTTCTGAACCGACTGATTCGCAGCGGGCCGCGCTGGCTTCTAGCCGAAAATTCCGGGCTGACCGGTCGCCTCCAGGACGGACATCCAGAGATCGGCGCTGACGTCGACCTGCTTGCGAAAACGCGTGACCAGCGGCAAAGGCACCTGCACGAACCGCCCGTGCCAGCGGCCGATCAACATCTCGGTGTTGCCGGCCATCGCGGCGTGAACGGCGTTCCGGGCCATGTTCCAGCAGTAAACGCTGTCCGACGGCGAGGCCGGGACGCTGCGAATCTGATAGCTGGGATCGATGTACTTCAGGGTGATCTCCATGCCCCGCTGCTGAAAATGCTGGGTGATGCGATCCCGCAGCACCATGCCGATGTCCTTCAGGCGCACGTTGCCGCTGGCGTCGGTGCTGGGACGATCGGTTGACGCCGTCACCGCTGGGTCAATGCACAGGTCTTGACCGGCCCCTTCGGCGACGACGATGACGGCGTGAGACCGCTGCGCCAGACGGTCTTCCAGGTGGCGCAGAAACCCATTTTCCCCTTCCAGACACAGCGGCACCTCGGGGATCAGGACGAAATTGGCGTCGGTCGAGGCCAGTGCCGCGTAACAGGCGATGAAGCCCGAATGCCGACCCATCAGCTTGACCAGGCCGATGCCGTTGCGGGCGCCGTTGGCCTCAACGTGCGCGCTACGAATGACCTCCACGGCGGCGTCGAACGCGGTCTCGAAACCGAAGCTCTGATCAATAAAGTGGATGTCGTTGTCGATGGTCTTCGGGATGCCGATGACGGCGATGGAGAGACCGCGCCGTTCCGCCTCGGCGACGATCTTGGTGGCACCGCGCAAGGACCCGTCGCCGCCGATCACGAACAGCGCGCCGATCCCCATGCGCTCCAGCGTGTCGACCATCTCTTCGGCCGGCTGGCTGCCGCGCGACGAGCCGATCACGGTGCCGCCCTGGTGATGGATGGTGGCCACCATCTCGGGACGCAGGCGCATCGGCTGATGGCCATAACGCGCCACCAGGCCCTCGAACCCGTAACGAAAGCCGTAGATCTCCTGCACGCCGTACGCGTGGGTCAGCTCCAGGACCAGCCCGCGCACGACGTTGTTGATTCCGGGACAGAGGCCCCCGCACGTCACGATCCCGGCGCGCAGTTGATCGGGACGAAAGAAGATCCGGCTGCGCGGGCCGGCCAGCTCGAACGTGGGCTGCTCGGCCAGCGACGCGTTGCCCAGGCGCGAGGACCGATCATCCAACAGCACGCGATCGGCCTTGCCCGGTTCGGACAGCACCATCTGTTTCAGGCGCGCCGCCAGCGGCGATTCGTAACGACACGACCCCAGGTTCTTGATCCAGAGGTCCTTTGACTCGACTCGCTGGGTTCGCTCGGGAACGGTCAGATTGACCGGTCGGGTCGTCGTCGAAGCGTCGGTGGGAACGGGAAACGGGATCGTCACTGCTTACCTCACTACCAGATCACAGAGTCTGCACCCCCAGCCCCCATGTTGTCGACCCGCCTTGACAAACCCGACGGCGGTTTGTTGATTAGGGCCCGTGTTTCGCGGTCGTACCGTCGCCGTCGTCGTACCCGCCTTCAACGAGGCGGACAAGCTGGCCAGCAGCATTCGATCGATTCCCGGGTTCATCGACACCGTCATCGTGGTCGACGATGCCAGCACCGATGGAACGGCGCGCATCGCGCAGCGGCTGGCGCGCCGGACCAGCAACGGCGAGGGTCGCCGGGGCCTGGTGGTGATCGCCCACCCGCGAAACCGCGGCGTGGGCGCGGCCATCGCGTCAGGATACCAGCGCGCGCTGGAGCTGGGCGTCGACGTCACCGTGGTGATGGCCGGCGACGGTCAGATGGATCCCGCCGATCTGCCGCGGCTGCTGGGGCCGGTGGTGACGGGGGCGGCCGACTATTGCAAGGGCAACCGTTTCGCCTGGCCCGGCTGCTGGCGCCAGATGCCGGCGCAGCGGCTGTTCGGTAACGTCGCGCTGTCGCTGCTCACCCGTTTGTCGTCGGGTTACTGGGACCTGTTTGATTCGCAGTGCGGCTATACCGCGGCGTCGCGACGCGCGCTGCTGGCCATCGACCCCAGGCGGATGTTCGAACGTTACGGCTATCCCAACGATCTGCTGGGGCGCCTGCGCATGGCCGGGGCGCGCGTCGTCGACGTGCCCGTGCGGCCGGTCTATGGCCAGAACTGGCGTTCGGGAATTCGACCGTTGCGCGTGGCCCTGCCCATCACCTTCGTGCTGCTACGCTCGGGGTTGGCGCGGCTGGCCCACGCCTGGCGGGGGGCGCCGCGCGCGCTGGCCGCGCTGGAGGAACGCCCCTGGTCGTCGGCGTCCTGACCACGTCTTATCCTCGACACAGCGGCGACTATGCCGGCTCGTTCGTCGAGGATCGTGTTCGCGCCTTGCTGGCCGGCGGCGACCGGGTGGAGGTCTTCGCCGCCGGCGACGGCCCGGCCACCACGCACCAGCGTGAGGGCCGACTGACCATCACCCGCATCGGTGGTGGGGCCAGGCCTGCCGGCGGCGACCGTCTCTTCTACAGCGACGGTGACGGCGCTCCGGAGACGCTGGAGCGCGGCGGGGCCGCGATCTGGTGGCAGGCGCTCGGTTTCTGGAGCGCGCTGGGCGCGGCGGTGCGCGCCCGCATCGAGCACCTCGACGCACTGGAGGCGCACTGGCTGGTTCCCTGCGCCGCCGTGGCGATGCTGGTGGCGCCCCACAAATCGCTGCGCGCTTACGCCCATTCGGGCGACGTCGCTTTGCTCGAGCGGCTGCCGGCGGGCGACGCCGTGGCGCGCTTTCTGGCGCGCGCGGCGTCGAGGGCCGACCTGATCTTCGTGACGGCGGCGCTGCGTGCACGTTTCGCCGCGCGTGCCGGCGTGGCGGCGGCCGCCGCTGGTCGCGTCGCCCAGCTGCAACCGCCGGTCGATCTCTTTCCGGCCATTACCGAAGGCTCGCGCTGCGCGGCGCGAAGAGAGCTGGGAATCGTCGGCCCGACGGTGATCGCGGTCGGACGCCTGGTGCCCATCAAGGGCTTCGAGCATCTGATCCGCGCCTGCGCGGAGATTCCCCGCGTCGGAGATTCCGCCGCCGGCCCGCTGAACCTGATCATCGTCGGCGACGGACCAGAGCGAGCCCGGCTGCAGGCTGCCGCGGGCGGAGCTGGTGTTCGTCTGACGTTGCCGGGCTGGGTGCCGCGAGCGCAGGTGTCACGCTGGCTTCATGCCGCCGATGTTTACGCCCAGCCGTCGCGCTCGCTTGCCTCCGGCCGCAGCGAAGGAATGCCGGTCGCCACCCTGGAAGCGCTGGCGGTCGGGTTGCCGGTGGTCGCCACCGAACAGGCGGGCCTGCGCGAGCTGACCATCCGCCATCCTGCAGTCCATCTGGTCGCGCCCGACGATCACGCCGCGCTCGCCGAGGCTCTGGCGGGCGATTTGTCAAGATTTTGTGTGGGTTCTGTAACCGCCGTGTAACGGAATTCACACCTTCGCTACCCCAGGTGCGCGAAAAGCATTACGCAGGCGCGCCTGTCGCCGCGTAAGTACGGCAATTTCCTGGGACCGTGATCCGGCACGCCATGTGCTCTATGTGGGAGCTGGATCTTCGGAGGTCACGCCGATGTCGCAGCGCCCGCAGTCCCCCCCCGAAATTTCCGTCGTCCTGGCGGTCAGAGATGACGAAGAGCGAATCGGTCATCAGGTGCGTGCCGTGGCCGGCCATCTTCGGGCACTGGGTCGGGCGTTCGAGATCTTGGTCGTCAACGACGGCTCTCGCGACAACAGCCTCTCGATCGCCCGGCTGCTCAGCGCGCAGGTGCCAGAGCTGCGCCTGGTGCCACGCAATTCAGCGGGCCGGGCGTTCTTGCGCGGGACTTCCGAAGCGCGCGGGGCGATCGTCGTTCTGCTGGAGGCCCACCGGTCGGTGTCGCTGGCGCCGCTCGGCTGGGCGCTGTCGCGCCTGGCCTCCGGACGCGAGGCGGTGATCCTCCGCGGACGCTATATCGTGGCCCGCCGTCTGCTGGCGCTGCCGATCATCGTGCGCGCCAGCGGCCCGGGCCTTCTGTTCGAGCACGTGTTCGAACGCCGCGCCGAGGAACTGGGAATCGATGTGGTGGGCAGCCGTCCAAAACGCACCACGCCCCTTTTCCTGCGGCCTGTCTTGCGCTTTCTGGCGGCCTGAGCTGACGACGAGCCCGACATTGGGCAATACCCCGTGCTAGGCTTGCGGTGATGATTTACCTCGTTGCCATCGTTGGCCTCGGCCTGCTTATCGTCCTGCACGAAGGCGGTCACTTCCTGGTGGCCCGTCTGTGCGGAATGAAGGTCGAGCGCTTTTCGATCGGGTTTGGCCCGACGCTGATCGGCTTCAAGCGCTGGGGCACGTTGTTTCAGATCGCCCCGATTCCGCTGGGTGGGTTCGTCCAGATCACCGGGATGAATCCCAACGAGGAGTTCGACCCAAAAGATCCCTACGTCTATCCGAATCGCCCGACCTGGATGCGGTTCGCCACCATCGTCGCCGGCCCGGCCGCCAACTACCTGACGGCGATCCTGTTGATGCTGTTCACGGTGCTGACCTTCGGCACGTTGACCAGCACCAAGACCCAACGAGTCCTGGAACCCGTCCCCGGCAAACCGGCGGCCGCCGCCGGCATGCAATCGGGCGACGTCCTGGTCGAAGCGAACGGACAACCGGTTTCGGCGGACGCGCCCATCAGTGACATCATCCGGGCCGGCCAGGGCAACCCGGTGACGGTCAAGGTCCTGCGCGACGGCCAGCCCCTGACCTTCACGGTCACGCCGGAGAAGCAGAGCTCGGGCGTCTATCAGATCGGGATCCAGATCGGGCCGGTGAACACGCGCGTGAAGGCGGGGGTGGGCGCGGCGCTCAAGGAGGCCGTCGTCTATCCGTACTACACGACGCTGGGAATTCTGGGCGGCCTTTACGACATGATCCGCGGGCGCGTGCACGCCGATCTGTCCGGGCCGATCGGCATCACCAAGCAGATCGCCAAGGCGGCCAACCGCGGCGCGGTCAACTTCCTGTCGATGCTGATGATGCTGTCGGTCTACCTCGGCCTGTTCAACCTGCTGCCGCTGCCGGCGCTGGACGGTGGGCGAGCGCTGTTTCTGGCCATTGAATCGATCACGCGCCGCCGCGTGAACCCGCGCCTGGAGGCCACCGTTCACACCGTGGGGCTGGTGTTCCTGCTGGGCGTGCTGGTCCTGGTCAGCTTCAAAGACATCTTCGGCAAAGGGTAGAGGTCGCAGGCATGGCCCCGGCGGACCGACCCCCGTCCGGTGGACACCGACGTCCCCCATCTGGCGAACATCATCGCCTCCCCATCCACGAAGGGCTGGTGGGCCAGCGAGCCCTGATCGGGACGCCCTATCTCGGCGACGCGCGGTTGCGACGCGAATACGACACGTCCATCGCGCCGCGAACGCGGGCGGCGCTGGGCAAGATCCTGGATGAAATCGCCCCCTCCCGGCGGATGACCCGTCCCTACCGCCTGCTGGATCTCGGCGCCGGAACCGGCGCGGCCACCGACGCTTTTCGCGCCCACTTTGGCGACAACCTGGTCGTGGTGGCGGTCGATCAGGTGGCCGCTCCCGGCGTGCTCACAGCCGATCTAGAGCGGTTTGACGTTCCGCCGCGCGTGGAAGGGCGATTCGACTTCATCGTGGCAGCCCACGTTCTGAACGAACTGGGTACGCGGCTGCCACCCGCTGACCGCATCGCGTCGCGCGTGCGCAAGGTGCAGGCCTGGTGCAGGCGTCTGCTGGACGACGGCGGGACGCTGATCTTGCTCGAACCGGCCCTGCGCGAAACGTCCCGCGAGCTGCTGGCCGTTCGCGATCAGCTCGTCGCGGCGGGCCTGATCGTGGTGGCGCCGTGCCTGTGGATGGGCCCCTGCCCCGCCCTGGGGAAGGAGCGCGACTGGTGCCACGACACCGCCACGCGCCCCGACGTGAAAGGCGCCGCCGCGCGGGTCGACTTCAGTTACCTGGTGATTCGCGCGCACGGAGAGCCAGAACCCCACACCACCGATCCGACGCTGTTCCGGATCGTCAGCGCGCCGCTGGCCGAGAAAGGCCGGCTTCGCCTTTACGGCTGCGGCCCTTCCGGGCGCCAGCCTCTGGTTCGCCTGCACCGACACGTCAGCGACGCCAACGCCAGCTTCGCCGACCTGGAACGCGGCGACGTGGCCCGCCTTCGCTGCACCACCTTCGCGCGCGACGGCCTCCGCGTCACCGCGGAGACGACCGTCACGCGCCTGTCGCCGCACGATGCCGCGCTACGTTCCGGCTGAGTAGTCGTCGTTGTAGCGGACCTGCTCGGCGGTGAGGCTGTCGATGCTCAGGCCCTGGGTGCCCAGCTTGATGAGCGCCAGCTCCTGATCCTGCTCGGGGGGCAGCTCGTACACGCCGGGCTTCATCGACTTGCCGTCGCGGGCCAGCTTGCAAAGCGCCAGGTACTGATTGGCGAACGACATGTCCATGACCTCGGAGGGGTGGCCTTCCGCCGCCGCCAGGTTCACCAGACGCCCCTGCGCCAGGACGTACACGCGACGCCCGTCCTTGAGCACGTACTCCTCGTTCGAGGCGCGAATCTCGCGCTTGCTCTTGGCGCGGGCTTCCAGATCCACCAGGTTGATCTCGCAGTCATAGTGGCCGGTGTTGCAGACGATGGCGCCCTCTTTCATCACGTCAAAATGACGGCCCACGATGACGTCCTTCATGCCGGTGGCGGTGATGAAGATGTCGCCGTGCTTGGCCGCCTCGTCCATCTTCATGACCCGAAAGCCGTCGAGCGTCGCCTTCAATGCCGCGGTCGGCTTGATCTCGGTGACGATGACGTTCGAGCCCATTCCGCGCGCCCGCATGGCCACGC
>DATLVT010000522.1:0-3816 GCA_035577105.1 Polyangia bacterium | reverse complement strand
TGACGCCAACGCTGCGGCCCTGCTCGCCTACAAGGATCAGACGTTCGTCGACAGCGACGAGGCACGGCCGTTGCGCATCCTGGCTGAATACCTGCATCCCCTGCGTGCGTTCTGCGAGCAAGGCGTGCAGGACACCGTCGTGTTCTATGGCTCGGCGCGCATCCAACCTGACGGGCCGCTGGGACGTTATTACGACGAGGCGCGCGAGCTGGCCCGCCTGATCACCGAATGGGCGATGAACCAGGAGGGCCCCGAGCATCGCCACATCGTCTGCTCTGGCGGTGGGCCGGGAATCATGGAAGCGGCCAACCGGGGCGCGGCGGAGGCGGGCGGCCGCACCGTTGGCCTCAACATCGGCCTGCCCCACGAGCAACGGCCCAACGCGTACATCACGCCCGGCCTGTCGTTTCAGTTCCATTATTTCTTCATGCGCAAGCTGTGGTTCGCGCACCTGGCTCGTGCCCTGGTCGCCTTTCCCGGCGGCTTTGGAACGCTGGACGAGGTGACGGAGATCCTGACCTTGCAGCAGACGGGCAAGCTGGACCGCCCGATCATTGTCCTGCTCTATGGCACGGCGTACTGGAAGGAGATCATCAACTTTGACGCCCTGGTCCGGCACGGAATGATCAGCGCCGAGGATCTCGAGCTGTTCCAGTTCGTCGACGATCCCGCCACCGCGCTGAGCATGATCCAGGCCGGGCTGGCGCAGTCGCCGCCCGCCGCCACGCCCGAAGCACCGGCTCCCCCCAGGACGCCGGCCTTCGCACCCTCGCGAACGCCCTGCGAAGACGAGAACGGTTGATACGAACGAGAGTTGACGGCTGACGGTTGAAGGCTGACGCATGCACGATCTCACCTCGGGCTCCCTGACGCGGAATCTGCTCAGCTCCGCCAGCATGATGCTGGTCGGGATGGTGTTCCAGACGCTGTACTTCCTGGTGGACCTCTACTTCGTGGGCCGGCTGGGCAAGAGCGCCGTCGCCGCGGTGAGCCTCTCCGGGAACCTCATGTTCCTGACGCTGGCGCTGACGCAGATGCTGGGCGTCGGCACCACGGCGCTGGTCGCGCACGCGGCGGGGCGCAAGGATCGCGAGCAGGCGCGTCTGGTCTTCAACCAGTCGCAGATCCTCTCGTTGATCGTGGGCGGCCTCTTCTTTGTCGTCATGGTGACGCTACGCGATCGCTTCGCGCGTGGGCAGTCGGCGGATCCGGAGACGGCGCGCCTGGCCAGCGAATACCTCTGGTGGTTCGTCCCGGCCCTGGCGGCCCAGTTCGCCATGGTGGCGACCGGCGCCGCGCTTCGCGGGATCGGCGACTTCAAGCCGGGCATGATCGTGCAGTCGGCCACGGTCGTGCTGAACATCGTGCTGGCGCCGGTGCTGATGTTCGGCTGGGGCACGGGGCGACCGCTGGGCGTCGCCGGCACCGCGCTGGCGTCGTTCGCGTCGGTCGTCGTCGGTGTCGTGGCGCTGGTCGTGTACGTCGTCCGGGGGGGAGGTTACCTGCGGTTCGTCCGAAGCGAACAGCGGCCCCGGCTGCAGTTGTGGGCGCGTATGTTGAAGATCGGGTTGCCGGCGGGATTCGAATTCGGCCTGATGGGCGTGTACATGTTCGCGGTGTATGCGATCACCCGGCGTTTCGGCGCCGCTTCGCAGGCGGGGTTCGGCATCGGCCTGCGCATCGTGCAGGCGGGGTTCATGCCGGTCGTCGCGCTGGGGTTCGCGGTCAGCCCGGTCGCGGGGCAGAACTTTGGAGCGCGCCTCCCTGACCGGGTACGGGGGACGTTTCAGACCGCGGCGCTGATGGCGGCGGCGATGATGGCAGCGCTGGCGCTGAGCTGCCGCCTGTTCCCGGAGGCGCTCATCCGCATCTTCAACCGCGATCCGGGCGTGCTGGCCGTGGGCAGCGAGTACCTGCGCATCGTCGCCTGGAACTTCATCCCTTCGGGCCTTGTGTTCGTCAGCTCCAGCATGTTTCAGGCGCTGGGGAACACCGTGCCTCCCCTGGCCAGCTCGGTGACGCGCACCTGCCTGGCGGTGATCCCGGCTTACCTGCTGTCGCGGGTCGACGGCTTTGCGCTCAGCTGGATCTGGTACCTGTCGGCGGCGTCGGTGATCTGCCAGATGACGCTGAACCTGCTGTTCCTGCGGCGTGAGTACGCACGCAAGCTGGCGGGCCTGGAGATCCCGCCCTGGTCTTCAGACCCTGACCAGCTATCAAGGCCGCGGGCGTAACGGACCGGGCTCGGCGCACAAGGGGCAGACGTCCGTTCGGGCGGCCACGGTGCCGCAGCCGCGGCAGTCCACCCGCGCGCCGTGAAAACCATTCTCGTGCAGCTCGCTGAGCTCACGGGCCTTCTCGGCGCGCTTGCCTTCGAACAGGACACGCGCCGGAAGGAAGGCCACGTAACGCACCTCCTCTTCGTCGCACGACGGACAGCACGGCGGCACCGGCCAGTCATTGGGCGTGGCCAGGGCGCGCGCCAGCCCGCCGGCGGCGTGGCAGCGCGGGCAGACGTCGGCGCTGAAGACGACGGCGTCGCACTGGCCGCAGCGAACCTCGTACACACCGTCGACGAACTTCTCGCCGTCATAGAGCCAGGTGATGCGCCCGACCGGTTCGCCTCCCATCACCGGCAGCGCGCCGTCGACATAAGTGCGAAAGCTGAGCCTGGCCGAGCCACACGCCTGGCAGCCGCTGGCCACCAGTCGGTCGAGACCTGGTTCGTCGAGAAGACCCATGGGCTAGGAGGTCTTGGGCGGCGAGGCCGGTGGTGGGGGCGAAGCGGTCAGCATCTCCTTCAACATTCGTTCGATGCTGAGGTGCGCCTCGGAGCCCGCCAGGCGCCAGAGGCTGCGCAGTTCGCCCGAGTTGGACGCGCCCTCGATGCCTTTCACCTCGTCCTGAAGCAGGGCCAGGATATCACGCCTCAGATGCACGATTCGCCGCGCCACGGTGGCGCGATGGATGTGAAAGAGGGCCCCGATGCGATCGATGTTCATGCCGTCAAGATAGTGAAGACGAAAGAGGGTGCGGTCTCGCGCGTCCAGGCGGCTCAGGGCCGAGGCGACAGCGCGCTTCAGCGACTCGCGGGATGACAGCTGCAGCAGCCGTGATTCAGGCGTGGCTGTGTCGCGCAGGATGCCGTCGGCGACGTCCACTTCCAGCAGCTCATACGTCTTGGTCTGGCGGAGGTGATCGATGGCGGTCCTGGTGAGGGCCATCCTCAGCCAGGACGCCAGCGGACCGGCGCCGGTATATGTCGCGATGCGTGGCGGCATACCGAACAGCCGGGCGCGCAGGATCTGACAGACCTCGTCCGCAAAATCGGGGGAGGTGCTGAACCGCCGCAGCGCGGGCCTGGCCGGCTGCAGGAACTCACGCTCGAACAGCTCCAGCGCCGCCGGGCGTGCCTGGCAACAGGCGCAGGCCAGGAAAAGGTCGGCCGGATGGCGGGCCAGGTTGTCCTGGGCGGGGTTGAGGCCCTGGATCCCGGCCGCAAATTCCTCGATGGTCATCGCCACGCCCGGCCAGCTGGTACGGCCGATCTCGAAGGCTTGCTTGAGCTCGTCGCTGGCTAGACTGGTCGACAAAGGAAAGTTATAGCTATCACGGGTGGGTTTTACCGCCTAGATCATGACCGAGCGCGGATGTCCGAGCGAAAGCGAGCTTCTGGAGTTCATCGCCGGGCGCGCGCCCCCCGACACGGTGGCGTTTCTGGAAGGCCACCTCGACCAGTGTTCGGCGTGCCGTATCTTGCTGTCGGTCGCCGACGGCGTGGTCGAGTCCCCGCCCCTGCGTCGTGGCGGCTGCGTC
>DATLVT010000521.1:0-2672 GCA_035577105.1 Polyangia bacterium | reverse complement strand
TGACGGAACTTCTCCCCGAGTTTGCTCTGGGCACGCTGCCGCCCGACGAGATGGAGCGCGTCGCTCAGGCGGTCGACCAGTCGGCGGCGCTGCGGGCCACGATCGACGCCATCGAAGAAGGCCTGGCGCAGAACGCCGCGGCGCTGACGCCGGTCGAACCGACCCGTGACGTTCGGGCGCGGCTGCTGCGCAGCCTGGGAAGCGTCGATCGATTCCAGCCTTTCTTCGCGGCGATGTCCCAGGCGCTGGACATGACCGTCGAGGCGGTGCGCACGCTGTGCGCGCGCATCGATCGAACCGGCGACTGGGAAGCGGGCCCTCGCGCCGGCATTCACCTCATCCATTTTCGCCCTGGACCGGCCCTGGTGGCGGCGGTGGACGCCGGGTTGGTGCGCATGACGCCGGGGACGACGTTCCCGCGCCATCGCCACCTGGGCCACGAATGGAACATGGTGCTGGAAGGGACGCTGCACGACGGTGATCGCGTCTATCGGGCGGGCGAGGTGTTCTGCTATGAGAACCAATCCGCCCACGAATACAGCGCCGGTCCGGAACGCGACCTGGTGATGATCGCCATGCACCACGGGATCGACGACGCCTCGGCGTCATAGCCGCGCGCCGGTTGCCCCAGCGGTCAGGCGCGCTTCGGTTTTGACTTGTGGTGCGGCGCCGGCTGCTTGTGGTGCGGCGCCGGCTTGTGATGGGGCGCAGGCTTGTGCGCCGCCATCCCCGACGGTTTGTGGTGCGGGGCCGGTTTGTGCGCCGCCATCCCTGACGGCTTGTGGTGCGGGGCCGGCTTGTGCGCCGCCATCCCCGACGGCTTGTGGTGCGGGGCCGGTCTGTGCGGCTGCGGGGGCGGCAGCGGCGGCTGCGATGATTGCGACGTCTGCGACGGCTGCGACGTCTGGATTTGTCCGCCGGCGGACACCCGATCGATGCGAACGTGGGGGGCGCGGGGATCGATCTGCGTGGAGGCCAGGGCGAAATCGCGGGCCGCGTCACCGGAGATCTCGAATGTGGTGTCGCGCGGACCGATACGGATGGCGCCCACCTCGCGCCGGGTGACGCCGCCGCGGCGACAGATGAGGGGCAGCATCCAGCGCGGATCGGCCTTGTCCTTGGCCCCCATGTTGATGCGGAAGAGGACCCCCTTGCTGGCGAAGTCCGAGCGGCTGTGCGCGGGGCCGGGGCGCCCTTCGCGCTCGCGCCCGAAACCGGTCGAGCTCTGAACCGGCGTCAGCCGCTCGCCCGCGGGCAGTCGACCCAGCTCAAGCGCGATCAACCGCGACAGAACCTGGCGCGGCGTCTGCTGGGCTTCCAGCTGGCACACCACCGCCTCGACGTCGGCGTCGGAGACGCGCGGAGCGGCGCCAGTGGCAGAATCGGGTGTCGCCAGCAGGTCTGTGATCAGGCGCTGGCGAGCCGCCGTGGCGATGGCGTCCGCCGACGGCGCGGCTGACCAGGTGGCGCGGGCGTTGACGGCCGCCAGCAGGCGCTCGGCCTTGCGTCGTTCGTGGGCGGCGACGATCAAGACGGCGGTCCCTTTGCGGCCGGCCCGGCCGGTGCGCCCGCTGCGGTGGGCCAGCGACTCGGCGTTCAGGGGCAGATCGGCGTGCACGATCAGGTCGACGTCGGGCAGGTGCAGCCCGCGCGCCGCCACATTGGTGGCCACCAGGATTCTGGTCTGGCCCTGGCGCATCTGTTCCAGGGCCCGGTCGCGCTCGGCCTGCGCGCGATCGCCCGAGATGACGGTGGCGGCGAAACCGCGCGCCACCAGCGCCGCGTGCAACTGGGCCACGCCTTCCCGGGTGGTGCCAAAGACGATGGCGCGCGCCTCATCGGCGGCCTGCAGGTCGAAGGCGCGCAGGACGTTGACCACCGCTGGCAATTTTTCACCCGGCGCCACCACGTTCGCGACATAGGAGATGTCCTCGTGAGCCGTGGGGCCGGTCGGGGACGCCCCTCCGTTGGCCGTGCGCGGATCGATCGCCACGGCGTCACGCTGAAACCGGCGGGCCAGGGCCCGGATCTCCGACGGCATGGTCGCCGACATCATGACGGTGCGCCGTTCCGCCGGCGCCGCCTTCAGCAGCGTCTCGAGATCATCGCGAAAGCCGAGGTCCAGCATCTCGTCGGCTTCATCCAGCACGACGGCGCGCAGGCCGCCCAGATCCAGGCGCTCGCGCTTGACCAGATCGACCAGCCGGCCGGGCGTGCCGATCGCCACGTCGACCCCGTGGTGCAGGGCGCGCAGATCGCCGCTGACGCCGGTGCCGCCGGTGAAGGAAGCCAGGCGCAGGCCGGTCTGCTGCAGGAACCAGCCCAGCTCCTCGCGCACCTGCTGCGCCAGCTCCCGCGTGGGGACGATGACCAGCGCCGCCGGCCGCGTGCCGCGGGTCCAGGGCGTCCCTTCGGTCAGCAAGGTCTGCGCCAGCAGGGCCCCGAAGGCGATGGTCTTGCCCGAGCCGGTCTGGGACGAGACCGTGAGATCGCGTCCGATGTGCAGCGGGTCCAGGACGGCTGCCTGAACGGGTGTGGCGGTTTCGTATCCGCGAGCGGTCAGGGCGCGGGCGAGAGCGGAGTGCAGCGGAAGGGATGCAAACGTGGTCAAGGGACGCGATGTCTACAACACGAATGCCTCCAGCACAAAGTCAGGCGACGATCGGCCGCGC
>DATLVT010000520.1:0-6214 GCA_035577105.1 Polyangia bacterium | reverse complement strand
GGTGATCAGAATGCGGTCTTCGCGCGCTGGCTGGCGGCGGCCCTGAGGTCGTTCGGCCGCCCGGACAGCGACGGTGATCGCTATGCGGTGGCGGCGGGGCTGAAACGCCGGCCGGCGGCGGCGGTGATGCGGGACTTCGTCGACGACCTGAAACCGACGCTGCGACTGACCGGCCTCGCCTTTCCCGCGCCCCAGGTCCTGGACGTGGCGCTGCCCGACGGGCTCGACTTCACGCTGTAGACGTCACGGCTGCATCGGCTCGGGTGCCGGGGACGACGAGGCGGGCGGCGGCTTCGGCGATGACGACGACGAAGGCGGTAGCGGCGCGGACGAATCCGTGGCGGCCTTGACCTTCTCCTCTCGTTCCTTGCGCAGCTCGGCGTCGATGGGATTGACCGTCGTCGGCTCGGTGGGCTGGTCCGCCTCGCCTTCGCTTTCGGTGATCTCCTCGCCCGTCTCGAAGTCGGGCGTGGCCAGCGGCTGGTCAAAGCCAGGCGGCAGGTCGATCCGTTCGCCGCCCCGCTCGCGCACATACCTCATGATGGCGTTGACGGCGCCGACCTGGGCGCCGCGCACCGCCGGCAGGCTGCGACCGCGCAGCCCCTCGACCAGGATGGAGAACACGACCACGTCGGGACCGTCGCCGACCAGCCCGGACAGGCACGACTTGCCGTTCAGCGTGCCGGTCTTGGCGCGCACCCGCCGGGCGGCCAGCGTCCCCTTGAACCGGTTGCGCGTGGTTCCGTCGACGCCCCCCACCGACAGCGACTGCAAGATCTCCGGACCGACGCGCGGATCCAGGTACAGCGCGCGCAACAGCGTGGCCATGGCGGTGGCGGTGATGCGGTTGGCGTGGCCCAGCCCCGAGCCGTTGCGCGAGACGTAACTTTGCGGCGGCAGGCCCAGCTCGCCGATCACCTCGCGCAGCAGGCGCACCCCTTTTTCCGGCGTGGCCGCGCCGCCGTAGACCTCGGCGCCCGCTGCTTCCAGGACACGCTCTGAATGATCGTTGTCCGAATCCTTGTTGATGCGACGCAAGAGCAGTGACAGCGGCGCCGATTCGTGGCGTTCCAGCAGCGCCGCCTCCGCGGGCATGGTGCCGACGTGCGGCCGATCGCGCGTGGTGATGCCGGCCGAGGCCAGCGCCGCGCGCATCAGCACGGCGGCATAGAGAGCCTGGTGCGGCACGCGCCGGCGGAAGGCCAGTCCGGGATGTCCGCCGGGAATGCGACCCGCCACCTCCACCTGCATCTTGCCGTCGCCGGCCAGAAGCACGCGCACGGTGATGCGCGCCCGACCGCCGCCGTCCTTGGTACGGGCGCTGTTGCGCAAGACGAACGATTCATCCGATGGGTTGGTCGTCACCACCGGCGGGCCGTTGTGTGCGCCCGGGCGCACGTACACCATCATGAGCCCGTGGTTCACCAGCAGCGGAGCCCGCGGCGACAGTTGTCCTTGCAGCGAATCGCCCGCCGGTTGCGCGGCGGCCGGTGCCGACGACTCAGGTCCCGGGCTGGGCTCGGCCGCCACCGCGTCGTCGGCGCCGATGCGGCGCGGGTCCGCGACCACGGCGCCCAGCACCCGCCGCACCCCACGCCGCGCCAGACCCACCGCCATCTCGGCCAGGTCGCTGGCGCGCACCGTCGGATCGCCGCTGCCGCGCAGATAGATGTCGCCCGCCACGACGCCGTTTTCGTCGGGGGCCGGGCCGCTGATCTCGGTGCGAAAGCGCCAGTCGGGTCCCAGGCGCAAGAGCGCCGTCGTCGTGGCCAGCACCTTCTGGTTGGAGGCGGGATCCATCAGCGCGTCGCCGCGCTTTTCGAAGAACAGCCGCCCGCTGCCGGCGTCCATCACCCGCATGCCGACCCGGCAGCGGCGCAGCGTGCCGCCGTTGACGATCTCGCGCAGCGCCTCCTGCATGCGCATGATCCGCTCACGGTTCTGATCGCCTTCGGCGGGAACCGGCGTGTCATCGCCGTGATGGCCGGAGGATGGACCGACGACGACAACCTTGCTGGGTTTGTGGGACGCCGCCGTGACCACGGCGCCCAGAGCCACCGCCGGCAACAGCGCCGTCACACCCAGCGCCAGCACGCCCGATCGCCGCCAGCGCAGCCCGGACGCCTTCATCGCCGCCCCGCGCAGCGAAAGCCGAGGTCCCGATCGCGATGGTCGGGCGCCCAGGCGTTGCGGTTGGCGGCGCGCGGACCCACGAAGTAGCTGCAACAAGATCCGCCGCGCACCACCCGGCGGGCGGGATCCTGGTCGTACTTGTCAGCCACCCACTCCCAGACGTTGCCGCCCAGATCCAGGACGCCGTAGGGGCTGGCGCCGGAGGGATATTGCCCGACCGCCACCGGGTGGCCCGGGTTGACGTCGGCGCAGGGGCCTTCGCCTTCAAAGTTGCCCCAGTTGGCGCGCTGACAGGAGCTCTCCTCGCCCCACGGGTATTCGCGCCCGTCGTCGCCACGGGCGGCTTTCTCCCACTCCGCTTCGGTCGGCAATCGCCCGCCGGCGAAGGCGCAGTAGGCTGCGGCATCGCGCCAGGAGACGCCGGTGGCGGGCAACCGGGGATCGTCCGCGAGCGGGGCGGCGGCCGGGCTCCCGGCGCCGCCGCTTTCGTCGCTGGCGCTGGCCGGCTTGCACCGACGGGCGGCCACGCAGCGTGCATAGTCGGCGCGGGTGACCTCCGTGCGATCGATGGCGAAGGCGGGCAATGTCTTGCGCCGCACCGGGCGTTCGTCGTCGTCGCCGTGGGTGCTGCCCTGGACGAAGGCCCCCGCTGGAATCAGCACGCGGTCGTTGCGCCCGGCCGCCGTCGCAGACAGGCCGCCGGCCGTCCATATCGCCGCCGCGCCGAACAGCGCTTGAGACCGGGCTCCCATGATCAGCAATCGACGGCGACCAGCGCCAGCTTCTGGGCGCGCGACAGCGCCTTGATGGCGGCCTCGCGCTTCAGTGCCGTCGACCGCGTCCGTTTTCTTTCCACGTGAATCACCTGCACGGGCCGCCGGGCCCGGGTATAGCGCGCACCCTTGCCGGCGTTATGCGCGGCCACGCGGTCGCCCACGTCGGTGCTGATACCGGTGTAAAGCGAGCCGTCACGGCAGCGGACCACATAGACAAACCAGCGCGCCATCGGGACGTCGACTATCATACGGCAGGGGCAAAATTATTATGGATGAAGAGGCGCAATGCCCGTACTGCGGCGAGCCAGGCGAGGTGGCCGCCGATTTCGATCCCGACGCAACGGGCGATCAGGTCTTCGTCCAGGACTGCACGGTCTGCTGCCGGCCGTGGACCGTTACCGTCCGCGTCGACGCCGACGGCCAGATCTCGTACGACGTTTCGCGCAGCTAGCTGGCGTCGGCTGTCAGTCGGGCGATCAGCGTCCGGGCCTGCGCGGCCCAGGGGGCCGTCGCTGATTCCAGGCCCAGGTACCGTTCCAGGTGGGCGCGGGCCTGGGCCCGGCCGCCCAGGCGTTCCAGGGCCACGGCCAGGTTGTAATGGGCGTCGGCGAAATCGGGGGCGACCTGCAAGACGCGGCGGAATTCGGCCACGGCCAGCTCCAGGTCGCCGCCCTCCAGGATCAGATTGGCCAGGTTGAAACGCGCCTCCGGCTGCTCCGGGTCCAGGGCCAGGGCGGCTTCGAACGAGGTCCGGGCACCGGCCGATTCGCCCCGGGCGTAGGCGATGTTGCCCAGGTTGGTGTGCGCCGCGGCCAGCCCTGGGTCCAGCGCCAGCGCCTTGCGATAGCAGGCCACGGCCGCCTCGGCGCCGTCCGGCTGACTTTCGTGGCGCATCCCCTCGACGAACCAGTCGTAGGCATTTTCGGATTTACGTTTTCCCGCGACCGCCTTGGCGGTGGAGGGGGACGTCGGGCCGTCGGCGCGGGTGGGGACCGGCTGCACGTCGCTGACCTGCTTGGCCAGATCCGCCAGCCCGAAGTCAAAGACCTTCTGGCCGGTCACCTCGAAGGCGCTGCCGTCGGCGATCACCACCAGCGATTCGCCGTCGAAGGCCACCCGGATGCGGTCCAGCGGGCGGTCGACGCCCGGCAGGGCCGCGGTCACGGCGCCCAGCGCCTTGCGAATCTGCGCGGTGGTGAAACCGCGATCGACCAGCTCCTTGGCCGCCTTGACGCTGACCAGATCCTGAAACGTGAAGAGCTGCTTGCCCCCCTGGCGCACCGACGGGCCGACAAAGCCGACCTGGGCCCAATAGCGCAGCTTGCTCTCGCTCACGTCGAGAATCTTGGCCACGCCGGCGAACGTGTAGGTCGCCGCGTCCACGTCAGAAGGTCCCCTCGACGTCGACGTCGATGAAGACGCGCGCCCCCTGGGCCCGGATGTTGATGTGCGTGCTGACCGTGCGCAGGGTGGCGGCGGCCAGGCGCCCCGCCTCGCGCGCGGCCAGGGCGGCGATGCGCTTTTCCACGCCGGCGTCTTCGGCCAGCAGCGTGGCCAGGCGGTGCGCCGTGCCGGCATCAGGCTCGTCGCGCAGCACCACGGTCAGGGCCGGCAGGTCGATGGTCAACATGGTGGAACCGAAGAACGATTCCTTGCCGCCGCGCAGGGCCCGCTGCCCTTCCGACATCACGTCGGCCCGCGCAAACAAGAGATCCAGCGCCGCCCGCGACAGCCGTTCGCGCACCTCCCGCTCGAAAAGGGCGATGCGCGTGGCACGCGCCATAGGCTTGCGGGCGGGCAGCGACGGCACTGTCGGCCGCCCAGCCGCAGGCTCCCCGGACGTCTGGCCGACGGGCGTTTCGTCCGTGGCTTTACTCTTGGTCATCAGCAACAGGGGAGCGATCGTATCAACATCTGGGCGCTCTGCGCAAAAAGCGGGGTCTTTCTCGGAGAAAACGCCGGTGCGGCGGCAGGGGCGCCCCCTGTGCTACGGTCCTTCTCCATGGTTCAGCAGGGGCTGTCGCTGGCGAAATTTCCTGTTCTGGTCGTCGATGATGAACCCGACAACCTGGACGCCATTCGCTTCAACTTCGGCAAGAGCTTTACCCTGCTGCCCGCCACAGGAGGTGACGAGGCCCTGGCCCTGGCCAAGCAGCACGACGTGGCGGTGATCGTCACCGACCAGCGCATGCCCCGCATGACCGGCCTGGACCTTCTGCGCGCCGCCCGCGAGGTCCGGCCCGACGCGGTCGGCATCATCATGACCGCCTACACTGACGTCGACGTCCTGATCGAAGCCATCAATCTGGGGCGCATCTATCGGTACGTGACCAAGCCCTGGGACGCCAAGGAGCTGCGCGGCGTCTTGATCCACGCCATCGAACGGTTCGCCCTGCTGCGTGAGAACCGCCGTCTGACCGAGCAGCTGCAGCAGTACGCCGGGATCTTGTCGGCGGACGCCCACAGCGAATTCAACTTTGGCGCCATCGTCGGTGAATCGCCGCGGCTGCGCGACGTGCTGGCCCGGGTGGAGCAGGTGGCGCAAACGTCGTCGACCGTCCTCCTGCGCGGTGAAACCGGCACCGGCAAGGAGCTGGTGGCGCGCGCCATCCACATCAACAGCGCCCGCGAATCGCGGCCGTTCGTGCGCGTGAACTGCGCGGCGCTGGCGCCGGGGGTGCTGGAGTCCGAGCTGTTCGGGCACGAGAAGGGGGCGTTCACCGGCGCCGTGGCCCGCCGGCTGGGTCGTTTCGAGCTGGCCGACGGCGGGACGTTGTTCCTGGACGAGGTGGGCGATCTGCCGCTGGACGTGCAGGTCAAGCTGCTGCGCGTCCTGCAGGAACGCGAGTTCGAACGCGTGGGCGGCACCGACACCGTCAAGGTCGACGTGCGGGTCATCTCGGCCACGCACCGGGATCTGGAACAGCAGATCACCGCCGGCGAGTTCCGCGAGGATCTGTATTACCGTCTGAACGTCTTCCCCATCATGCTGCCGGCCTTGCGCGATCGCCCGGGCGACATCGCGCCCCTTTGCGAGCATTTCATCCAGAAGTACGCCCAGTCGATCGGCAAGAAGGTGCGCGGGATGGACGCCGGCGCCCTGGCCTCGCTGACCGCGTATTCCTGGCCGGGCAATGTGCGCGAGCTGGAGAACGTGATCGAGCGGGCGCTGATCCTGGCGCGCGGGAGTGAGCTGACCGCCGCCGACCTGGAGTTCAGCCGGCGCCCGATGGCGGCGGCGACGGCCTCACCCGCCCCGCCCTTCAATCACGCCACGCCGCCGGGTGGCACGGCCGCCGGGCGTT
>DATLVT010000519.1:0-23960 GCA_035577105.1 Polyangia bacterium | reverse complement strand
TGTTGCAGAACGAGGTCGATCTCCAGCGTGCCGTCGAATCGTCCCTCGGCGAGGTCGATGCGCAGGACAGCGCGATAGCAGGTCGGTTTGGCATCGAGCGGAAGGCGAAAGTTCTTTCCCAGGGTCACGCTTGCCTCGTCGGTTTGGTGGTGGGGAGCATTCATACCGTACTCTATGTCTTGATGTCGCAAGTAGCGTCGCCGAAACCGACCCGCCACGATCCGTTCGCTCCGCTGCGCGTGAAAAGTTTTCGTTGGTTCATCATCAGCGTGATGACCATGGCGATGGGCGCTCAGATCCAGGGCGTCGTCGTGGCCTGGCAGATGTACGCCATCACGCACGATCCGCTGTCGCTGGGGATGGTCGGCCTGGCCGAAGCGGCGCCCTTCATCGGCCTGGCGCTTTTCGCCGGCCACGTCGCCGACGTCGTCGACCGGCGTCGGGTGGCGCTGGCATCGCTGGCGATGCTGGGGGCGTGCGCGGCGTTGCTGGCGGTGCTCAGCGGCAGCGTCATGGCCCAGGCCGCCGATCACGCCGTCCTCCGCTGGGGGATCTACGCCGTGATCGTTCTGTGCGGGGCGGCCCGCAGCTTTCTCCTGCCTGCGCGCAACGCCCTCAGCGCCGAGGTGGTGCCGCGCGATCTTCTGACCTCCGCGGTGGCCTGGCGCGGGGGCAGCTGGCAGGTCTCGGCGGTGACGGGGCCTGCCGTGGGTGGCTTGCTGTTCGCCTGGGTGGGCGCGCGCGGCGCCTACCTGATCGCCGCCGCCTTGATGATGGCGGCGTTCCTCGCCGTGCTGCGCGTCCAGATCCCCCCCCGCGCGATGGCCAACACGTCGGCCTCGTTGCTCACCAGCTTGCGCGAAGGGTTGGCTTTCTTGGTCCAGCGCCGGTTGTTCCTGGGCGCGATGACGCTGGATCTGCTGGCGGTGCTGTTCGGAGGCGCGGTCGCCATCTTGCCGGTGTTCGCCGACGAGATCTTGCACGTGGGGCCCCAGGGGTTGGGGATGCTGCGCGCGGCGCCGGCCGTGGGCGCGGTCTTGATGTCGATCCTGCTGGCGTTGCGGCCGCCGCCGCGCCGGGCGGGGCCGACCTTCCTGAAGGCGGTGGCAATCTTCGGCGTGTGCATGATCGCCTTCGCGCTGTCGCGATCGTTCTGGCTGTCCCTGCTCGTGCTGGCCGTCAGCGGCGCCGCCGACATGCTGAGCATCTTCGTGCGCAGCACCATGATGCAGGTCCTGGTGCCGACGCACATGCTGGGCCGGATCTCATCGGTCAACCAGATCTTCATCGGGTCATCCAACGAGATCGGTGCCTTTGAATCCGGCGTGGCGGCGCGCCTGCTGGGCACGGTGCCCTCGGTGGTCATCGGTGGCGCCATCACCGTCGCCGTGGTGGGATTGATCAGCTGGCGCGTCCCCGAGCTCCGCCGCCTGGAGAAGATCGAAAGCGACTAGGACATCGGAATCTAAAGACCGGACATGCGGACGGTCTTGATGTTGACGAACTCGCGCAGGCCGACGTCCGCCAGCTCGCGCCCATAGCCGGACCGCTTTATCCCGCCGAACGGAAACTGCGGATCGGAGGCCACCATGCCGTTGATGAAGACGTTGCCGGCGGCCAGGTCGTGAGCGAATCGCTCGGCCTCCGCCCGCTCGCGCGTGAAGGCCGCCGCTCCCAGCCCGAAGCCGGTGTTGTTGGCGACGGCGATTGCGCTGTCCAGCGACGATACCCGGAACAGCGCCGCCACCGGCCCGAACAGCTCTTCCTGCGCGGCGGGCGAATCGGGCGGGACGTCGGCCAGGACCGTCGGCGCAAAGTAGTTGCCCTTCGAGCCGATGCGCTGCCCGCCGGTCAAGATCCTCGCACCGGCCTGCACCGTGCGGGCGATCTGATCCTCGAGCGTCGTCACGCCGGCGGCGCTGGCCAGCGGACCAATCTGGGTATCCGGCAGCAGCGGATCGCCGACCCGCAGCGCCTCCATGGCCGCCACGAAGCGTGGCACGAAGCGATCGTAAATGGCGTCGGCCACGATGAACCGCTTGGCGGCGATGCACGACTGACCGCTGTTGACGACGCGGGCCTTGACCGCGGTGTCCACGGCGGCGTCGAGATCGGCGCTGGGCATGACGATGAAGGGATCGCTGCCGCCCAGTTCAAGGACGGTCCTCTTGATATTCTTGCCGGCGCTGGCCGCGACGGCCCGCCCCGCCTCCTCGCTGCCGGTCAAGGTCACCGCCGCGACGCGGTCGTCGGCGATGATCCGGTCGACGCCCCGTGAACCGATCAGCAGCGTCTGGAAGACACCCTGGGGTGCGCCGGCGCGCAGGAACAGATCTTCCAGCGCCAGCGCGCACTGGGGAACGTTGGACGCGTGCTTCAGCAGCGCTCCGTTGCCCGCCGCCAGCGCCGGCGCCGCGAACCGGACCACCTGCCAGAACGGGAAATTCCACGGCATCACCGCCAGCACCACGCCCAGCGGCTGGTATTCGATGCGTTCGATGACGCCCCCGCCTTCTCGCACAATCTGGGCAGCCAGGATGCGATCCGCTTGCGACGCATAATAGCGGCATCCGGCCGCGCATTTGAGGGCCTCCTGCTCGGCAGCGGCCAGGGGTTTCCCCATCTCGATGGTCATGAGGCGGCCCAGCGCCGTCTTTTCTTCTTCCAAGATCTCCGCGGCCCGGCGCAACACCCGGCACCGCTCTTCCAGAGTCCGCCGGCGCCAGTCCTCCGCCGCCCGGGCGGCGAGCGCCAGGCGACGCTCGATCTCGGCGTCGTCGAGGACTTCGAAGACGCGCAGGGTCTCGCCGGTGGCCGGGTTGATGCTGGCGATCGCCATGTCCCCAATCTAATGGCGCCGGTCAGTTCAGGCCAGGCCGGTCCGACCCGCTATCGTCAGCGGTCGTAAAGGTCCAGAAACATCGCCGCCCAGATCATCCCTTCGTCGGCGTGATACATCATGGCTCGTCCCTTGTAAGGAAGGCCGTCGGGTGTGTACAGCTCCAGGTGGTTCCCGTCGCGCTCGATGAACGAAGCGACACGGTCGCGGTGGTCGATCATCTTGGGTCGGTCGATGGCGGCCAGCAGGCCCAGGTACACCGGGCCCAGCTGCGTCCAGCTGGGATCGCCCTGGTAGTTGGGCGTGAACATCTTGGGGATGGGCAGCTCGCTGTCCGGCAACCGGTGCTGAAAATAGCGGAGCGGGATCGGCGTGGTGAAGCCGCGCGATTCCAGGGTCTCGAACGACCGGCGCTGCATGGTCTTGTCGTCGAACACCTCGAAAAAATACGGCCAGATATTCCCGTCGCCCGAGGGCTCTTCCCGGCACAGGGAGTCGCGAAAATACTCACCGGTCCAGTGGTGGCGCAGCATGTTGCCGGGCACGTCGATGCCTGCAAACGGATTTGGCAGCAGCGGGTCGTCCTCGACCAGCCGGGCCAGCAGCGCGATCATGGTGTTTGCGAAGACCGTCGAACGGCCGGTCATGCAATCACGCGGACCCGAGAAGTAGCCGTCGGTGCGGGCCATCCCCAGCTCGGGATCGAGGACGGTCTTGGCGAAGCGCACGATCTCGCGACTCAACAGCTCGCGATGCTTCACGATCAAGTCCTGGGCGCCGGCGTGCCGGAGCGCGAACAGCGTCATGGGGACCGAATCGCAGGCATAGGCGTAGACGTCGCGCGGAAACCGTCTGTTGAAGATGGTGGTCGTCACCTTGCCGGCCCGTTCGAACCGGTCCAGCCCGAACGCCCACGATTGAATGACGCGGTCGCGGAACCCCAGGCGGCAGAGCGCCGGCGTACACATGGCCAGATCCCGCGTCCAGAACTGCTTGAAGTGTCCGGCCGAGCCCGCGAAGAAGTCGCCGGTCCAGCAGTCTTCGACCACGCTCCGGCAGATGTCGGGCGCTTTTCCTTGGTAGCGCTTCCAGCCCCAGATCGCGCGGAAGAAGGAGCGAACAGCCACGTTCACGCCGGCACCAATCAGGACCGGATCGAACGGCAAGGGCGCCGAATCGTACGGGTTTGCGGGCGGCAGGCGCAATCGCTCCGGGACCGGGGGGGAACCAAGAAGAATCGCTGATTCAGTCGATGAAACGCTCACATTCGATCCCATCGGTACTTGCCGCTGAAACTTCTCCACCGCGCCCACTCCCTCGCCAGTCGGTTTGGTAACTGCGCGGTTAGATGCTTAATCTGACCCTCCAGTTGCACACGAGTTAGCTGAATCGGGGCTGATCGGTGTATAGACACTCCTCTGACGCCTCGATGACACCCATGCGATGCGACCTGCACCTACACTCTGCCGCCTCGGTCGGGAATGAAGAGTGGTACACGAAGTTCTTCGGTTGCCCGGAGAGCTTCGCTGATCCCCTTCAGCAGTACGACCTGTGCAAGGCGCGCGGGATGTCACTGGTCACGCTGACCGACCACGACACCATCGACGGCGGCCTGAAGCTGATTGATCGCCCGGACTTCTTTCTTTCCGAGGAGATCACCACGGTATTTCCGGAAGCCGGCTGCGTGATGCATGTGCTGGCCTGGAACATAACGCCTGATCAGCACGGCGCCATCCAGGAGCGACGCGGTGACATCTACAAGCTGGTCGACTATCTGAACCGCGAAGGAATCGGGCACGGGCTGGCCCATCCGCTCTTGAGCCCGAACTTCAAGCTGACGGCTGACCTCTTCGAGAAGGCCCTGCTCCTGTTCCCGACGATGGAGGCGGTCAATGGCCTGACCGACGCCCGCATCGAGAAGGATCTGCCGGCGCTGTTGCAGGGCCTCAATCCAGAGCAGGTGGCGCGGCTGTCTCGCAAGCACGGCATCGAGGCGCGCGGGCAGCACCCGCACCGCAAGGCGTACACGGCCGGGTCAGACGACCATGTGAACCGTCGTTCGGCCAGCGTGCACACCGAGGTGGACGGCGAAGGGCTGTCCCCCGCGCAGTTCATCGAGCGGTGCATGGCCGGCCAGGCGCGCCCGGTCGGGCAGCAGGCGCACCTTGATGCCATGGCCCTGTGCGTTCAGCACACGACCTATCACCACCTCAAGCAGCGGCAGGTCGATCGGAAGGATTACCGGGATCCCTTCGTCGAGATGATCGACGTGGTGGCCGGCCGGGCCGGCTCGTCGACCGACGACACGGCGGCCGGTATCTCAGGATTCATGGCCAGCTTGCTCTCCGGCGCCGAGCGGGCCGGCCTGCCGGTGGGCAAGGGCCTCGACATCCTCGAGGTGCCCGCGATTCCCTCCCAAGAAGAAGATGCGCGAATCATCGACGGCATCGCCCGCCTCAGCGACACGGTGATGAACAAGGCTCTCGACGAGCTGGTGTCGGGCGCCTTCGATTTCGATCTGTACCGGATCTTCGGAGCCGTGCGCGATCTGGCTGGCGGGGTGGTCAGCGCCGTCCCGGTGTTCTTCGCGGCCGACCACTTCGGCAAGCAAGAGCAGGCGGTACGCCGGATCTGGGAGCAGTGGGACGCCTGGCCGTTGCCGCCGCGCAAGGAGCGTCTGGCCGTCTTCAGCGATTCGCTGGAGCAGGTGGACGGCGTGTCGACCTGGTGCAAGCGCTTTGTCCACCAGGCCCGCTGCGAAGGGCGCGACGTGGTCATCCCGCATTGCGGTCCGCTGCCGGCGCACATCGAGGACCGGGCCGGTTTCCACCTGCTGCGCTCGTCGACCAGCTTCCAGCTCCCGCTTTACAACCGCATCCGGTTCTACGTTCCGTCGCTGCTGGACACGCTGCGCTGGGTCTGGGAGCAGGGCGTCTCTCATATCGAGCTGTCGACGCCGGGGCCAATGGGCCTGGTCGGCCTGCTGGTGGCCAAGGTGCTGCGCCTGCCCGTGACCGCCAGCTATCACACAGAGGTGCCGGCCCTGGTGCAGCCGCTGGGCGGAAACGCCATGCTGGCCCAGGCGGTCCGCAAGTACCTGGCCTGGTTCTATTCGCGTCCCGATCGGGTGTTCGCGTTCTCGTCGGGCTCGCGGGATGCGCTGGTCGAGATGGGCGTGCACCCTGACAAGCTGTCGCTGATGCCGGTGGCCATCGACCCGGAGCATTTTTCGCCCGTCCACCGATCGGAAGCGATCTTTCAGGTGCTGAACGTCGACGTGGGCACGCGCCCGGTTGTTCTCAGCGTGGGGCGCATCTCTGAAGAGAAGAACCTGCCGATGGTGGTGGACGCCGTCGCCCGGCTGCAAGGCCGCAAGGAACCGCCGATCCTGGTCATCGTCGGCGACGGTCCCGAGCGGCGCGCGCTGGAGACGGCGTGTCGGGGGAAGGAGTTCGTTCGCTTCGTCGGATTGCAAAACGGCGACACGCTGAAGCGCCTTTACGCGTCGGCACGCCTGTTCGTGTTCGCCAGCCGCGTCGATACGCTGGGGCTGGTCAACATGGAGGCGATGTCCAGTGGCGTGCCAGTGCTGGTGCCGGCTGACGCTTGCATCGCCGAGTTCGTCACCCACGGCCTGTCGGCCGAATGCTACGAGTTCGGCGCCCAGCCCCTGGCGGCGGCCATCAAATGCATCCTGGACGATCCGCAGCGCGCCGAGCACCTGGGCATCAACGGTCGCCGCGCCATGATCCGCCGCTGGAACGAAGTTCCGTTCAGCCGCATATGGAAGACGTTCACGCAGCAGCTCTGACGTCGGCCGGGGCGACGACCCCCGCGCTGCTGATCTCGCTGCACGATGTTTCGCCGCTGACGCTGGGGGCGTGCCAGCGTGCCTGGGCCATGCTGATCGAGGCGGGGGTGCGCGCGTCGCAACTGACCGCGTTCGTGATCCCCTTTCACGAGTCGAAGGTGCGCGTCGACGAGCATCCCGACACCGCCCGCTGGCTTGCGACGCTGGCCGCCCAGGGGGCCGACCTGGTCATGCACGGGCTGACGCACCGGATGACCGGCCGATCGTGGACGCCGGCCGGCTTTGCGCGGGCGCACGTCTTCGCGCGCGGGCAGGGCGAGTTCTTTCGCTGCGACGGCGCCGAAGCCAGTCGCCGGTTGGAGGAGGGGGCGGCCATCCTGCGGCGGGCCGGTCTGGACGCGGCCACGCGCGCCTTCATTCCGCCGGCCTGGCTGCTGTCGCCTGCGGCGGCCGCGGCGGTCGAGGCGGTCGGCTTCGATTTCGTCGAGCGTTTTGACGGCATCGCCGTCAGCGGCCAGCCGGATCGCCGGCTGGCCCGTCGGGTGATCGGCTGGGGTTCGCTCAGCGAGCTGGAAGCGCGGGCCACGGCGATCTATGCCGGCTGGCAGGCGCGTCGGACAGTGGTCGACACGCGCCTGGCGGTTCATCCCGTCGATGTCGATCGACCGTCGCAGCGGCGGGCGGTCACACGCGCGCTGGCGCGCTTGCTGCCCCGGATGCGCCCCCAGCGCTACTCCGATTTTCTGGCTGCTGCCTGAGCCCGGCGGCGTCCGGGGCGATCACTGACCGCGGATGGCGGACAGGGCGATGGCTCGCTCCTTGAGACCGTGCGAAAGATTTCGTTCGGTGCCGTCGTCGATCTTCAGGATGCGGCGGCCTTCGGCGCAGATGGCGTCGACCTGCTCGGCGTTGGTGGGGCCGACGGTGAGGCCCAGGCGCTTGGCCAGGGCGGTCGAAAAGCGCAGCACGTTGCCGATGGTTCGTCCGCGGTCGGGTTCGTACGCTCCGCTCCCTTCGATGGCGTCGGCGACGGGATGGGCCAGCTTCCAGTGGCGGGCCAGGGCCGCTCCCACCGGCCGGTGGCAGCGTTCGATGGTGGCCAGCCAGGCGGCTTCACTGAGCAAGGTGCGGTTGCCGGCCCGGATCAGCTGTTGCTCGATGTCCAGAAGCAGCGCGCCCACGATGGGCTTGCCCGTGTCGGCAAGCAGCCCGGCCAGGTAAGCAAAGGACGCCTCCGATTCGCGATCGAACTGCCCGCACAGCTGGCTGGCGATCATCGAAACGCCCAGGGCGTGCGGCCAGCCGCGCCGGAAGGCTTCCTTGACGCGCGGGTGTTTCCCGGCAAGGACCTCGCGCGCGGAAAACTCGATCAGCGCGTTGTGCAGCCCTTCGGTGCCCAGACGGGCGATGGCGATCTCCAGCGTGGTGGCGGGCATCAGGCTGGGAAAGGCGGCGCTGTTGGCCAATCGCATGATCCGCGAGCGCAACGAGGCCGCGTCGCCGATGACCTGGGCTGCCTCGGCGAAGCCCAGGTTCGATCGGCGCAGCAGCTCCATGCAGCGGACGGTGGCGGGCGGAAGCGCCGGCAGGGGCAGCGTCCCGGTGTTCAGTCGCTCCAGCACCAGCGCCACCAGTCGGCTGGGCAGATCCTTGCCGGCCGGACTGGGCGTGGGCAGGTCGACCGTGGTGTCGGGCCCCTTGCCGGCGGCGGGGAGCGCCGGCACGGCCGGCGTCGGCCAGGCGGTCGGCGACGCTGGCGCCACCAGCGGGGCCAGCGGCGCGGCGGCCGCCTTCGCGGCGTCGGCCACCCGTCCCAACGGCGCGCTGCGGACGGGCACGACCGGGGCGCCTTTTCGCGCGGCGGGAATGGTCTCCAGCGCCTCGCGCAGGTCCTTCATCGTCGCGAAACGATCTTTGGGCTTCTTTTGCAGCGCACGAAGCACCACCTGATTCATCAGCGGCGAGACGCCGGGGTTCAGCGTGACGGGTGGTGCGGGTCGCTCGCTGACGTGGCAGACGATCAGCCGGCCCAGGGTTTCGGCGGTGAAGGGCGGCTGTCCGGTCAACATCTGATACAGCACCACGCCCAGCGAGTAGATGTCGCTGCGCAGGTCCAGGGTCGTCTCTCCCAGGCACTGCTCGGGCGACATATAGGACGGCGTGCCCAGCACAGCGCCGGTCTTGGTCTGGTGCCCCAGCATCGACTCGGTCCGCAGCAGCTTGGCGATGCCGAAATCCAGCACCTTCACGAAGTCGGGATAGTCGGGGTGGTTCGAAAGAAAAATGTTCTCCGGCTTCACATCGCGGTGAACCAGGCCACGGTCGTGCGCCGCCCCCAGGGCCGACGTGACCTGCCGGGCGATGCGCACCACCGTCGGTTCGTCCATGAACCGGGTGCGCAGCAGCCGCGAGGCCAGCGTCTCGCCTTCCAGCAGCTCCATGACGATGCAGTGCAGCTCGCCGAACTGACCGAAGTCTGTTACCTCGACGATGTTCGGGTGGCGGATGTCATTGACGGCGCGCGCCTCGTTGAAAAAGCGCGACACCACCTCGGCATCGGCGGCGATGTCGGGGTTCAAGATCTTGATGGCCGCCTTGCGCCCGATCAGCTTGTGGCGGCCCAGGTAGACCTTGCCCATCCCGCCCTCGCCGATCTCCCCGAGGATCTCGTAGGACCCAACTGTCGGGTTGTTGCGGGCGTCGCCGGCACTGCCTGACGGCAGGCCGCCGCCTCCCACGGAGATGGGCGACGCAGCGACGCTGCCGTCGGACGGACGGGCAGCCGCCGCCGCGCGGATGCGAGTGACCTGTTTGGGGACCATGCCGGAGGTTCCACACGTCTATTCGTCGACTTGCCCGATCTTCTGAAGGTGCGGCGAGGTGGGCAATCAGACGCCTTCGCGGGTCAGCAGGAACAACACGCCCAGCGCGATGAACACCGCGCCGGCAATCCGCCGCAACCACAGCGGCGAGACAAACCGACTGACCAGGCCACCGGCCAGGACGGCGATGGCCGACGTCGCGCAGAGGGCCAGCGCCGCGCCCAGAAACACGGCCAGCTTGGACTGTCCGCCGGCCGCCATGGACAGCGTCGCCAGCTGCGTCTTGTCGCCGAGCTCCGCCACGAAGACCGAAACAAAGGCCGATACCAACAGCTTCCAGTCCATGGATGTCTCCCGTTTCGTCGTTGTTTACGGAGAAGAGAGCCCGACGGTCAGCACCGCGGCGCCCCGGATCGCGTCATTTTTCAAGGCCAGCAGCGCCTGGTTGGCGTCGGCCAGATCGAAGGCTTCGGTGTGGGTGCGCACAGGGATGCGCGCCGCCTCCGCCAGGAAGTCCCGCCCGTCGACGCGGGTGTTGTTCGCCACCGTCCTCACCACGCGCTCGCCGTACAGAAGGTCGTACGGCAACGACGGCAGCGGGGACATGTGGATGCCGCCCAGCACGACGGTGCCGCCTCGATCGGTGGCCTTCAGCGCCGCCGGTACCAGCGGGCCGGCGGGCGCGAAGATGACCGCTGCGTCCAGCGGCGCCGGGGGAGGCGCGTCGGCGTCGCCGATCCAGGTGGCGCCCAGTTCAGCTGCCAGCGCCTGGTGTTTTCGTCGGTCGCGCGTGCAGACGAAGACCTCGGCGCCGCGCGCCCGCAGCAGTTGAATGGCCACGTGCCCGGCCGCGCCGAACCCGTAGATTCCGATGCGGGTCCCTGACCAGCGCTCAATGCCCATCAGGCGCAGCGCTCGATAGCCAATGATGCCCGCGCACAGCAGGGGCGCGGCGGCGGAATCGGAAAAGTCGGCGGGCAGGGGATAAACGAAGCGCGCGTCGGCCAGGCAGTGCGTGGCAAAGCCGCCGTCCTCCGTCCATCCGGTGAACGCCGCCCGTTCACACAGGTTCTCGCGCCCGCTGGTGCAGAAGCGACAGACGCCGCAGGTCCGGTGCAGCCAGGCGACGCCCACCCGCTGTCCAACGGTGAGTCCGGCGCTCTCGCTTCCCATCGCCGCCACCGTGCCGACGATCTGATGGCCGGGAATGACCGGCACTCGCCGCGGGGGCAGCTCGCCTTCCACGACGTGCAGATCGGTGCGGCAGACCGCGCAGGCGTTGACCGCGACGAGCACCTGGCCGCGATCCGGCCGCGGCGTCTCCACCTCTTCACAAACCAGCGGCGCGGTCTCGACAGGGGCGACACCGTGCAGCCGGCAGGCACGCATCAGCGCACGCCTCCGTAGGCGTGGACGATGATCAGCGACGCCAGCGAGAAGACCGCGGACGCCGACATCAACAAGACGTCGGTCCGCCGCGACACCGGCAGCGTCCAGCGCGCCCGCGCGAAGCCCGCCAGCGCGCCGACTAACAGGCCGCCCAGGTGAGCAAGGTTGTCGACGTTGGCGAAGAACCCCACCACGAAAATGAAGGCGACGTTGGTCAGCAGATTGCGCGCGATGGCGCCCTGGCCCGTACGCCAGGCGAATACCACCGAGGCACCGATCAAACCCATGATGGCACCCGAGGCGCCGACGGACACGCGCGGCCCCGCCACCAGATACGGTCCCACCACCGACGAAAGAATATTTCCGGCCGTGCCTCCGACGACATAGATAGCGGCGAACAGCCCTCGACCGATGGCCCGTTCGGCCAGCACACCGATCTGGGCCAGAACCCACATGTTCATGACCAGGTGCAAAAGTCCGCCGTGAATGAACGCCGCCGACAGCCAGCGCCAGGGCGTGGCGTCGAAGGTGCTGACATGCACGCTGGCGCCGGCCCGGACCAGCGTTTCGATGTCGAACGAAACCACGTGCCCGCTGTCAGCCACCATGGCGACATACATGGCGATGTTCGCCACCAGGAACACGGCGGTGACCGGCGCCTCCCGCAAGCGGACAACCCATTTCATTTGATCAGGGTCTACCGGGGTCTACCGGCCCGCGCAAATCATCATTCGCGGAATTTTCCCTCAGGAATTTTCCGCGGCTGGCCTCCGTTACAAAAAATGAACACTCGGAATGAAGCCGTCCGGCCGCGCGCCGGCGCTTGACACGATGTCCGAGGAGGTACAAAGGAACAGCCATGAACGGATCGCAGCCTGGACTGACACCTCCATTTGCCCCCCACGGAAAGCACCCCCGAGGTCGGACGCTGGCCATCGCCGCCGTCGTCGGGGCCCTGTTCGTGGGCGCCGCCACCGGCCTCGCCGTGCGCGGGCCAAACCTGGTCGGCGGTCTGACAGGTAACCAGGCGATGGCGGCAGCGCCGGCCGCCGTCACCCCCAAGGTGGAGACGCCGAATGAAGCGCGGGTGATCTCGCGGGCGTTCTCGACCGTGGCCAAGGCCTTGTCTCCGTCGGTCGTTCGCATCGAAGTCGAAGTGGGCAATCCCCACGTCGCCGATGCGGCCCGCGGCGGCCCGCGCTCGGCGCCCGGCGACGACAACGATGACAACAACATCCCGCCGTTTTTTCGGCGGTTCTTCGATTTCGGCGGTGGCGGTGGTGAGGGATTTCAGGGCCCCAACCCCGGGCCCAGCCACGGGGTTGGTTCTGGATTCATTCTCGATACCAACGGAAACATCGTGACCAACCGCCACGTCATCCAGGGCGCCACGAAAGTCACCGTCACCTTCAACGACGGCAAGGAATATCCGGCCAAGGTGGTGGGCAAGGACGCGCAGACCGACGTCGCCGTGGTGCGCCTGGAAAAGCTGCCGCCCAACTTGACGGCCGCTCGGCTGGGCGATTCCGACAAGCTGGAGGTGGGCGAGTGGGTGGTGGCCGTGGGCAGCCCGCTGGGTCTCGAACAGACCGTCACCGCCGGCATCATCAGCGGCAAGGGACGGCCGGGGCGGCACGTCCAGATGTCCGGCAAGCGCGTGCGCGGATACATCCAGACCGACGCCAAGATCAACCCGGGAAACTCCGGCGGCCCGCTGGTCAACCTCGACGGTGAAGTGGTCGGGGTGAACACGCTGATCCAGGTCGGCGCCGGCGGAAGCTACGGCTTTGCCATTCCGGTGAACGAGGTCCGCCGGGTCGCCCAGGTCCTGCTGAAGGAAGGGCGCATGCGGTACCCCTACCTTGGCCTCTTGCTCAGCGACGTGAAGGATCTCGACGACGCCCAGAAGGCGAAGATGGGCGCCGCCGCCAAGAACCTCCCCGCCAGCGGCGCCTATGTCGCCGAGTTGACGCCCGGCGCGCCGGCCGGCCAATCAGGCATTCGCCCGGGCGACGTCATCACCACCATCAACAACCAGAAGGTCGCCGGAGCCGCCGACGTCGTCGATTACGTTTCGTCGCAGTCGATCGGGACGAAGGTGACGCTGCAGTATTCGCGCGACGGCAAATCGGGCTCGACGCAGGTCACCCTGGGAGAACTGCCCGACGAGGACGCTCGCCAGCCGCAGGCCTCCGGAAAGGTCGGCCTCGGCTTGCAGACGCTGACGCCTGACGTTGCCGATTCGCTGGGCCTGGGCCGGTCCGCCAAGGGCGCGGTCGTCACCGAGGTGACGGCGGGCAGCCCCGCCGAGCGCGCCGGTCTCAAGCCGGGCGAGGTCATCTTCGAGATCGACCGCAAGCCCATCGCCACCTCGGAGCAAGCCGCCGAGGCGCTGCGGGCCCCTCAGCCCAACGGCCACCTGTTGCGGGTGCGTGGCAACGGCGGAACGCGGTTCGTCACCATCAAGTAGGCAGCGACCCGCCGGTCTCCAGGATGACCTGCGTGATCTCGGGGGGCGCGCCCAGACGCATGGGCGGTCCCCAGAATCCGGTCCCCCGGCTGACGTAAATCTGGGATTCGCCGCGCCGGTGCAGGCCGGCCACGAACGGCTGCTGCAGTCGCACGAAATAGGTGAACGGCCAGAGCTGGCCGCCGTGGGTGTGCCCGGAAAGTTGCAAGCCGACGCCAAAGCGTTGGGCCAGCGCGAACGATCGCGGCTGGTGCGCCATCAGGACGACCTCACGGTCGGGATCGCGCCCGCCCAGCGCCTTCTCCACGGCGCTGGCGTGATCGACGGCGTCAAAGCGGCCGGCCGAATAGTCGTCCACGCCGGCCAGCTCCAGCGCGGCATCGCCATCGCCGATGGTGACCCGTTCGTTGCGCAGCACGCGGATGCCGATGCGTCCCAGCTCGGTGATCCAGGCGGAGGCGCCCGAATAATACTCGTGGTTGCCGGTGACGAAGTAGACGCCATGACGCGCCCGCAGCGCGGTCAAGGCTTCGATGGCGTGGCGCAGGTCGGCGACGCTGCCGTCGACCAGATCGCCGGTGATGGCGACGACGTCGGGCGCCAGCGCGTTGGTGCGGCGGACGATGTCCTCGACGAACGAACGCCCGCGGGACGCGCCGACGTGCATGTCGGTCAGTTGAACGATCGACAGGCCGCTCTGCGATGGAGCCAGCCGCTTGAGGCGGACGCGCACCCGCCGCACGTCGACGGGACCCAGCGCGGACTGCACCGCGACCAGACCCAGGGCGCCCGAGAGAGCGACCGCCGCTCCTCCCAGCACGCGCGCCAGCCAGGTGCGCCGCGCCGGATCGATCATTCCGCCGTCCCCGCGCCAGTAGCTGGCCAGGCGATAGCTTCCCCTGATCACGTCGCCTCCCAGCAGCGCCAGCGACAGCATGAAGACCAGTCCCAGCCAGACATAGGCCGGCCAGCCGACCACACGCCGCAGCTCCGGGTGGCTGCGGCCGAAAAACAGGGCCACCGGGATGGCCAGGGCCAGGAGCAATAGAAGGCCCAGCGCCAGCTGATTCCAGGGCGCAGGTAGATGCGTGTCGCGAATCAGACGCGCCCAAATGTAAACGTGCATCCCCGCCAGAATTCCCAGGACCATGAGTAGAAAAACCATCATCGCGGCCACACGTCCCATCAGCTTGGCGAAGTCCTACTTCCCGTCGGGGAGATTGTCGACCTCGTCGACGACGCCTGCCAGAAAGTCATCGCCGACTGTTTTTCACGGCCTTGTGTGGCGACCGCGCCACTTGTGTCAGGTTTCGGACGTCGCGCTAACACCCAAGGCGCGATCAGATCGGGCTTTACCCTTTGGCATCGCAGTTGCGTAGCGATATCCGGATAGGAGGCGCACATGGCCATCGCGACCGCATCGCTTGAAATCGAATCGTACGGAAAACCAGCTAGCCCAACGACCCCAACCATTGTCAGCCCGGAACTGGCAGCTCTTCAGTCGAGCGAGCTCTTTGTAAAATTTTCGCCCATTCTTCTCAAGACCCTGGCTTCCCGCAGCACCCTCAAGCAGGTCGGGCGCGGGTCGGTCCTGGGGGCCACCGGCTCGGTCCCTGACCACACGTTCCTGGTCGTCCGCGGGCGGGTCCGGGCCGTGCGTCGCGGCGCCAACGGGCGGGAAATCACGGTCGAGAGTTTCCGCGCCGGCGATCTGCTGGCGGACGCCCTGGCCGCCCCCGACCAGCCGCTGGTCAATGATTGGGAGGCCACCGAGCCGACCACGGTGGTGTCGACCGCCCGCGAGGTCTGGCTGGCCAACGCGTCCGCCGTGGCCGACCTGGCGCCAGCGCTGTCGCGGCAGCTGGTTCGTCGCCTCAATCGATCTCATGACCTGGCGGTGCGGCTGGTGCTGACCGATGTGCATGGACGCGTGGTCTCCGCGCTGGTCGCCCTGGGGCGGCAAGAGGGGCAAGGGGTCGCCGACGGGGTTCTGATTCGCCAGCGGCCAACGCAGCAAGAACTGGCCAACCTGGTGGGCGCCTGCCGCGAGACCGTCTCGCGCGTGGTGTCGGATCTGGCTCGGCGCGGGCTGGTCCAGGCCCAGGGGCGGGGTCTTCTGATCAGCAACCGCCTGGTGGAGGGCAACGCCTAGCGAGTTCCATCGCGGGAGGTCTGGAACTGTCTGGAACCCTTCCAGGGTTCCAGATTGGAAGCCCTGACAGAAATTGACGCCTGGTCGAACGCAAGGGAAAGTAAACAGGTTTTGGCGACGCATCCCAGAATTGGGGCGGCCGGGGCGACTGTCGCCCCGCTGTCCGAGGTCGACATCCGCACGTCGATCCGGCCAACCGTCGCAACGATCGATCTGGGAGCCATCACCCGCAACGTGGAGCGGATGCGCGCCGCCGTCGGGCCAGGCGTCAAGCTGTGGGGGGTCATCAAGGCGGACGCTTATGGACACGGGGCGGTAGCGGTCGGCCGGGCCCTCGAGGCGGTCTGTGACGGCCTGGCGGTGTCGCTGGTCGAGGAAGGGCTGGAGTTGCGCGCCGCGGGCCTGCGTGGCCCCGTCATTGTTCTGGGCGCTTACTACAACCGTCATCACCGCGAGGTCTTGGATGAGGGCCTGACCCCCGTTGTTTACGACCCCGGCGACCTGGAAAGGTTCGCCGCGGCCGCCGCCGGGCGTGGGCGCAAAGTATCGGTTCACCTCAAGGTCGACACGGGCATGAGCCGCCTGGGGGTCGCTGTCGACGACCTCCCTGCGATGCTGGATCGGCTGCCGGCTTTGCCCGGGCTGTCGCTGGCGGGCCTGTGCACGCATTTCGCCTCGGCGGATCTGGCCGACGGCGGCGCAACCGAGGAGGCGCTGGCCCGGTTTCGGGGCTGTTTGAATTTCGCCGCGCAACGGGGGCTGGTCGATCTCACCAACCATGCCGCAAATTCGGCCGCTTCCGTCCGGTTTCCGGACGCCCGCCTGGACGCCGTTCGGCCAGGGCTGGCGCTCTATGGCGTGATGCCTTCGGCGCACGTGGGCCTGGCGGGCGTGGAACCTGCGCTACGCTTGAGCACGAAAATCATGGCCCTGCACGACGTGCCACCGGGGATGACGGTCAGCTATGGTGGTCTGTGGCGGGCCGGGCGCCCGTCGCGCATCGCTACGCTGCCGGTCGGGTACGCCGACGGTTACCCGCGCCACGTCCGCGATGCCTCCGTTCTGTTGCGGGGGGCGCGAGCGCCCATTGTGGGCGCCGTCTGCATGGACATGTTGATGGTCGACGTGACCGACGTGACGGGTGCCGGGGTGGGGGACGACGTGACGTTGATCGGCGGCGACGGCGGCCAGTCCATCACCGTCGACGATCTGGCGCGCTGGGCCGGAACGATCAGTTATGAGATTCTGTGCGGCATCTCGAAACGAGTGCCTCGCGTGTACAACCTTGCATCTCAGCGGCCAGCCAGGCCGCCTCAAACGCCGCAGGGCCCATGACCGAACTTTCTTCGGCCGGTCGCCAGCGCCCCGCCCCCAGCGCCGCTCCAGAGGAACGCCCCTTCTTGAAGGAGCTTCGCGACGCGGCCGTCGGCCCGTTGCGCCTGGTGTTCGGCTATTTCGGGGAGCACTCGATGTTGCTGTGGGATGCCCTCAAGTGGCTCTTCCGGCCTCCCTTCCGCCTGCGGCTGTTCCTCGATCAGATGGAGTTCGTCGGCGTCGGCTCGCTGCCCATCATCTTGCTGGTGGGGTTCTTCTCGGGCGCCGTAGCCTCCCAGCAGGCCATCGCCGCGCTGGAGATCTTCCGCCAGGAGCGATACGTCGGCGCCACGGTCGGGCTGTCGCTGGCCCAGGAGCTGGCCCCGGTCTTCACCGCCCTTATGATCACCGCCCGCGCCGGCTCGGGGATGGCCACCGAGCTGGGATCGATGCGCATCACCGAACAGATCGACGCGCTCAGCACGTTCGCGGTGAACCCGGTTCAGTACCTGATCAGCCCGCGGCTGGTGGCGACCACCCTCATGATGCCGGTCATGACCATGGTCTTCAACGTGGTCGGGCTTTTCGGCGCGTACCTCTATGCCATCTACCTCAAGCAGGTCGATCTCGGTCAGTTCATCGAGTACTACACCTACTGGACCGACCCGAAGGATTACATCATCGGGGCCAGCAAGGCGGCGGTGTTCGGCGTCGCCGTTGCGCTGACCGCCTGTTATCAAGGATTCAACGTACGCGGTGGCGCCAAGGAGGTGGGGCTTGCCACGACCCGGGCCGTGGTAGCAGGCTCTGTCTCGGTCCTGGTCCTGGATTACTTCCTCATCGATATTTTTCATATTCTGTGGCCGTACAAAACGTGACCGCCCCGATGTCCACCGTGGGTGATCCCGCGCAGCCCGACCAGCGCTGGCAGATTCGCGTCCGCGACCTGAACAAGACCTTCGGCCCCCAGCATGTTCTGCGCGGCATCGACCTCGACATCGAACGCGGCAAGACCAACATCATCATCGGCGGCTCGGGCGCCGGCAAATCGGTGCTGATGAAGCACCTCATGGGGCTGCTGAAGCCCGACAAGGGGCAGATCTGGGTCGACGGGGTCGACATGGTCCCCATGAACGACGTCGAGATCGCCGTCATGCGCCGCAAGTTCGGCATGGTGTTCCAGTACGCGGCGCTGTTCGATTCGATGAACGTGGTCGAGAACATCGCCTTCCCTCTGATCGAGCGCTATCACCTGCCCAAGAGCGAGATCATGGACCGGGTGCGCGAGCTGTTGCAGCGCCTGGATCTGGCCCACGTCGCCGGCATCGAGGAAAAGTTTCCCGCCGAGCTGTCGGGCGGCCAGCGCAAGCGCGTCGGCCTGGCCCGGGCCCTCATCGACCGGCCGCAGATCTTGCTGTACGACGAGCCGACCACCGGCCTTGATCCGGTCGCCACCAAGAACGTCGATGAGATGATTCGAAAGACCGCCGACGACTTTGGCGTGACGTCGGTGGTGATCTCCCACGACATGGCGTCGACCTTCCGCATCGGCGATCGCATCTCGATGTTGAGCGAGGGGAAGATCCTGGTCAGCGGGACGCCGCCGGAGCTGTTGCAATCAGCGCACCCGGCGCTGCGCGAGTTCATCGAGACGGCGGGGCTGGCCGGTCCGTTGACCCCGCATCAGCCAGGGGCCACTTCATGAGGCGCAGCTGGGCCTCGGTCACGGTCGGTCTGCTGGTCCTGCTGGTGGCCGGGGCGACCTACTTCATCATTCGCGCCACCAGCGAGCGGACGTCCAGCGGCAAGGGATACGTGGTGTGGGCGCTGTTTCACGACGCCTCGGGCCTGTTCGAAAAATCGCGCGTGCAGACCGCGGGCATCTCCATCGGGCAGATCGAAAAACGCGAGCTGGATCCGAAGACCGCACACGCCAAGATCTCCATTCGCATAAACCCCGACATCAAGCTGTGGTCCAACGCCGTCGTCTCCAAGAAATCGGCGTCGCTGCTGGGCGAGTATTACCTGGAGGTCGATCCGGGCACGCCCTTCGGTCTGGTGGCCGGCCAGCGACAGGACATGACGCCGCTGAAGAACGGCGATCAGATCAAGGACGTGCGCGAACCGACGGCCATGGGCGATCTGATGTCGGACATCGGGACCATCCTGCCGATCCTGCGCGACATCCTCACCGACGTGAAGCGGATGACGTCGGGCCCGATCTCGGACATCGCCGAGAACGTCAACCAGCTGATCGAGACCAACTCCGCCGTGCTGGAGCGGCTGCTGAACCGGGTCGACCACATCGCCGCCAACATCGAAGGCGTCACCACCGCCGAAGCGGGCGACGTCAAGCAGTCGATCCAGAACGTCCGCGAGATCACCGAGAACATCAAGTCGCTGGTCGGTTCCAGCCAGAACGAGGTACAGAACACCGGCAGCGCCGTGCGCGGCTCGCTGGAAAAGTTGCAGCGGACCATCGACAACCTGGACCGCACCCTGAAGAACACCGAGGCCATCAGCGGCCGCGTGGAGAAAGGGGAGGGGACGGTGGGCCGGTTGCTGAACGACGACACCATCGCCCGCAACGTCGAGGACATCACCGAGGACGCCGGCACCTTCGTTCGCGGCATCACCAAGCTGCAGACCATCGTCGGGCTGCGCACCGAGTACAACTTCGTCTCCAGCTCGTTCAAGAACTACCTGCAGGTGCAGCTGATGCCCCGGCCCGACAAGTTTTATTTGATCGAGCTGGTGGAAGACCCGCGCGGTTACCGCGAAGCCACCACCACGGTCACCAACAGCTCGCGCACCGGCACGACGTCGGAGACCCAGGTCACCATCAGCGAACGGCTGCGCTTCACGCTGATGTTCGGCAAGCGCGTCGGTCCCATCGCCGGTCGGTTCGGCATCAAGGAATCGACCGGCGGGGTGGGCGTCGACCTGCACCTGTTCGACGATCGATTGAACCTGTCGCTGGACGTCTTTGACGCCCGCACCAATCAATACCCGCGCATCAAGCCGTCCGCGGCGATCGCCGTCTGGAAACGAAACCTCTTCCTGGTGGCGGGCGGCGACGATCTGGCCAACCTCAGCCGCGCCCGGGCCGGCGCCGGCGGCGGCATCGATTGGTTCCTGGGAACACAGCTGACCTTCAACGACGAGGACCTCAAGTCTCTGCTACTGTTCGGGGGTGGCGCCGCTGCCGGCTCCGCCAGCAAGTAAGCGCGATCGCTTGAATTATCGCGGCGCTTGACTCCCAGGGGCGCCTCCCTATAGTTACTCACCCTTTGGCGCCAGGTGGGCAGCCTGGCGTATAGAAATGCAGTACAAAATCAAGGACATAGGGGACGACGGGCTGTACCTGGACGTCCCGGTCACGGCTGATTGGCTGGCCGCCGCCTGCCCGGACACCGACCTCAAGCCGGTCGGTCGCGGCTTGCAGCTGCGCGGGACCTTGCAGCGCAGTGGCACCGGAAAGAAAGCCGACATCCTGCTGCGCGCCGACCTGCGCGGTGCGGTGGAGACGCCCTGCTCGCGCTGCCTGGAAGCGGGGCGGGTGGCCCTGGACATTCCCATCGCGGTCACCTTCGTCGAGCGCGAGGCGGGCGATCCGGAGGAAGCCGACGATCCCGACGTCATCTATTACGACAGTGACGAGATCGACATCGCCCCCGAAGTGCGCGATGAGATTCTCCTGGCCATTCCCCTCAGCCCTCTTTGCCAGGAGAACTGTCGCGGGCTGTGTCCGGTCTGTGGCGGCAATCGCAACGTGACCGCCTGCGATTGCGAGGCGCGTTCGGACACCGGAGATTTGAAGCTGAACGCCTTCGCCAAGTTAAAGCTTTAGTCACAACGAACACTCATCAACAGAGGATCCCATGGCCGTTCCCAAGAGAAGACAGTCCAAATCGCGCTCGGCGATTCGCCGCGCGCAGGTGATGAAGCAGCCCGCGCCGCACTTTGTTCCTTGTCCGCGCTGCAGCGAGCCCAAGCTGTCGCACCGCATGTGCGCGGCCTGCGGCTATTATCGCGACCGTCTGGTCGTGGAGCCGAAGGAAGAGGAGCAGCCCTAGCTCACATGTCCCGCATCGCCGTCGACGCGATGGGAGCTGATGGGGCGCCTCGCGTCGAGGTGGAGGGCGTCATTTCCGCGGTGCGCGCGCGCGACGTGGAGGTGACCCTGGTCGGCGACGAGGCTCGGCTGCGCCGCGAGCTGGAAGCCCTGGGTGCGCCCCGCAAAGGAATCACCGTGCTTCATGCACCTGACGTCATCACCATGGACGATGCGCCGTCGATGGCGGTGAAGCAGAAAAAGAAGTCGTCGATGCGCATGTGTTTTGACCTGGTCAAATCAGGCGAGGCGGACGCCGTGGTGTCGGCCGGTAACTCCGGGGCCATGATGGCTTGCGGGTTGTTCGTGTTTGGCCGACTGCCCGGCATCGAACGCCCGGCCATCGTCACAACGTTTCCGACGAAGACGGGCGAGTGCGCGCTGCTCGACATGGGGGCCAACGTCGACCCCAAGCCGGCCGTGCTGGCCCAGTTCGCGGTGCTGGGGACGCAGTACGCGCGCCTCCTGCACGGCAAGGACAAGCCGCGCGTCGGCGTGCTGTCGAATGGTTCGGAGGAACAGAAGGGGACGGCCCTGACCCGGGAGACGCACCAGCTGCTGGCGCGGGCGCTGGCGCCCGGGGCGCGCGCCGACTTTCATTACGTCGGATACGTCGAGGGGCGGGACATCTTCCGCGGCGACGTCGACGTGGTCGTCACCGACGGATTCACCGGGAACGTCGTGCTGAAGAGCGTGGAAGGCGCCGCCGAGGCGATCCTGGGCATGGTGCGCGAAGAGGTGCTGCGCGCCGGGCCGCTGGCCCGGCTGGGCGCGGCGCTGATGACGTCCGTGCTGCGCCGGCTGAAGAAGCGCCTGGATTACGCCGAGCATGGGGGCGCCCCTCTGCTGGGCGTCGACGGCGTGGCGCTGATCTGCCACGGCGGCTCGAACGCCACCGCCATCAAGAACGCCGTCCTGGTCGCCGACCGTTTCGCCAAGAACGGCCTTCGGCAAGAGCTGACCGCGGCGGTGGCCCGGCAGCGTTTTCTGTGGGAGGCGGCCCCGCCGGCCCCCCCCACGGCGGAGGCGGCCCGATGATTCGCAGCCGCATCATCGGCACCGGGCGTGGCGTGCCGCCGCGCGTGCTGACCAATGACGAGATCTCCAAGACGGTCGACACGTCCGACGCCTGGATCGTCGAGCGCACCGGGATTCGCGAGCGCCACATTCTGGAGCCGTCACTGGCCGCCAGCGATCTGGCCACCGAGGCGGCCCGCAACGCCTGCCTGAAGGCCGGCGTCGATCCCTCCACCATCGATTGCATCATCCTGGGCACCGTGACGGGCGACTGTCCGTTCCCGTCGACGGCGACCTTCGTCCAGAGGAAGCTGGGCGCCAAGGCCGGTGGGTGCGCCTTTGATCTGTCGGCGGCCTGCGCCGGGTTCATCTACGGGCTGTCGGTCGGCGACGCGTTCATTCGCTGCGGGCAGTACAAGCGCGTGCTGGTCATCGGCGTCGAGGTCCTGACCCGCATCATCGACTGGACCGATCGCGGGACCTGCGTGCTGTTTGGCGACGGGGCGGGCGCCGTGCTGCTGGCTCCCGACGACGATCCCAAGCGCGGCATCCTGTCGACGCACCTCTACGCAGACGGCAACTACACGGATGCGCTGTATCAGCCGGCGGGCGGCAGCCGCGAACCGCCGTCGGAGAAGACGGTGGCCGAGAAGCGCCACTACGTGAAGATGAACGGGCGGGAGGTCTACAAGCACGCCGTGCGGAACATGGCGTCGGCGGCCAAGACGGCGCTGGAGGCCAACGCGCTGACGCCCAGCGACGTGGCCTGGGTCATCGCTCACCAGGCCAACCTGCGCATCATCGAGGGGGTGGCCGAGCGGGTGGCCATTCCGATGGATCGCTTCTACATCAACGTCGATCGCTACGGGAACACGTCGTCGGCGTCGGTGCCGACGGCGCTGGACGAGGCGTTCGAGAACGGCAAGCTGAAGAGCGGCGATCTGCTGCTCTTCTCGGCGCTGGGCGGGGGGCTGGCCTGGGCCTCGGCGGCGGTGAGGTGGTGATGGCCGGCGTGGCTTTTCTCTTCCCCGGCCAGGGCTCGCAGAAGGTCGGCATGGGCAAGGCGCTCTGCGACGAATGGCCCGAGGCGCGCGCGGTCTTCGCCGAGGCCGACGCGGCATTGGGCTTCTCGCTGTCGCAGCTCTGTTTCGCCGGGCCCGAGCCTGAGTTGACGCTGACGGCGAACGCGCAGCCGGCCATCCTGACCACCAGCATCGCGGCGTTGCGTGTGCTGGCGAAAGAGACGGGACTTCGTCCCACGGCGGTGGCCGGCCATTCGCTGGGCGAATATTCGGCGCTGGTCGCGGCGGACGCCCTGGATCTGGGCGACGCGGTTCGCCTGGTGCACCTGCGGGGGCGCTTCATGCAGGACGCGGTGCCTGCCGGTGTGGGGGCCATGGCCGCCATCATCGGCCTCGGACAGTCGGACGTCGAAGCCGTGTGCGCCGAGGCGACCGTGGCCGTGGCGGACGAGGTGGTCAGCCCCGCCAACTTCAACGGGGGCGGCCAGGTGGTGATCGCCGGCCACAAGAACGCCGTCGATCGCGCCTGCGTGGCGGCCAAGGCCCGCGGCGCGAAGATGGCCAAGTTGCTGGCGGTGAGCGCGCCCTTTCATTGTGCGTTGATGCGCCCGGCGGCCGATCGTCTGGCCGGCGAGCTGTCCAAGGTGACCTTTCGTTCGCCTCGCGTTCCCGTCATCAGCAACGTCGAAGCCGCTCCGTATCAGGACGCGGCTCTGGTGCGCGATCTTCTGGTTCGTCAGGTAACGGCGCCCGTTCGCTGGGAAGAATCGGTCCTTTACCTCGCTTCACAGGGGATCAACGAGGGCGTTGAAGTGGGCGCCGGGGCCGTGCTGGCGGGCCTCATCAAACGCATCGCGCCGGGATTGACGGTGCGGCCGGCGGGCGATCCCGAGGCGATCCATACTCTGCGGCAAGCAGCCGACGGCGCCAGTCGCCAGGAGGCCCGACATGGGTGAGCTCGACGGAAAAATTGCGGTCGTCACCGGCGGCTCGCGCGGCATCGGACGGGC
>DATLVT010000518.1:0-4160 GCA_035577105.1 Polyangia bacterium | reverse complement strand
CTCATCGGGGATCCGAGAACGCAAACACCCAACCCTCGTTGGTGCGGGCCCACAGCGTCAGCGCGCTCATCGCCACCTGGACCACCCCGGTCACGCGCGGAAAATATCCGGCGCGGTAGGCGATCGGCGGCGGCAATGGGTCCCAGCTTCCGGCCCGGAACAGCCAGGCCCTCTGCCGGTTGTCGACGGCGGCCAGGCTATAATTGCCGCCCGCCACGTCAATGGCGGCGACGTCGCTGGCCACGAACGGCGTCGGCACATCCTGGCAGGAGCCGGCGGCTGTCTCGACGGCCAGCGTTCCCGCCGCCGTCAGCAGGTACGTCCCCTCGCCGCCCACCGCCAGCGCCTTCGCCTCGCGCGATGTGCAGGGGGTGTCAACCAGGCGACCTTCCACCAGGCGCTGGGCATGCCCTTGCGCCAGCACGTGAACGTCGCCCGACGACGAGACGGCAAAGCGGGCGATGCCGCCGCCGTTGGTCAGCGGTTCCGGGTTGGCGCGGGCGTCGGCCTTGCGGACCACGGCGCCGTCGGCGGTCAGCAGGAAGATCGACTTTTCGTCGCCGGCGAGCTGGGTGGCCTCGGCGGCGGTGTGCTCTTCCCAGGGGGTGTTCCATCCGCCCGGATAGCGCTGGATCTTCCCGCCCCCGACGATCCCCAGCACGCCGAAGGGGACCGCGGCGATCCAACGCACGCTGTTGTGTCCGTGCGCCTCCAGCCACTGCGGGCGGTGCGGATCGGCGATCGAACACGCCGCGACCAGGCCCAACGCGCCTATCGCCAGCCAGGATCGCCCGGGGTTCATGTCGGCCGCCTTATGTACCGTGAAGCGGGCCGGCGGGGCTAGCAGGGCCCCGGCGACCGCAAACGTGCGCCGCTTGCGCGGGCGCAAGCGCCATTGATAAGCTCCCTCGCTCTCAAGCGGGATGTCGTTTTATCAGCGCATATTGGGCCACCCGTTTGTCTACAACAAGATCCGCCCTCTTGTGGTGGGCATCGACATGTCGCCCGTGTACAAGAAGCTCGAGGTGTCGGCCGACGACATCCTGGTCGACGTCGGCTGCGGCACCGGCGACGCCTTGAACTACCTGACCGGCTTTCGCGCGTACCATGGCTTTGACACTGACGGCACGGCCATCGCGTTTGCCCGCGAACGGGCCAGGACGCAGGCCAACGTTCACTTCAGCGACGGGCTGCTCTCGCAGGACGATCTGTCCCATATCCAGCCGACGCGCCTCTTGATGTACGGCCTTCTGCATCACCTTTCGGACGACGACGCGGTTGGCTTGCTGAAGATGTGCGGGGCCACGCCCAGCATCAAACGCATCGTCACGCAGGACGTGGTCTTTCTTTCGGGGGAGTTCATCAACAACGTGCTGGCGAAACTGGACCGCGGGCGCCACGTGCGGACGCTGGACGGCTATCGCCAGCTGGTGCAAAGAAGCGGCTTGCGGCTGGTCAACGAAGAGGTGGTCCAGAGCCATCCCTCCCGGGGGTTGGCGAAGTACCTTGTGATGATCCTTGAGCGCGGTCGAGATCAGTCCGCATAACGACGCGGCGCCGCTCGACGCGCCGCCACCGCCGCCGCCGCCGTCGCCGTCTCCCCCGACCGACGACGACGGGGTGCCCGTCCTCACCCGGCTGGTGCGCAGCCTGGGGTTGCTGGGGCTGGAGGGACTCTCGGTCGGCCTGTTTGCCTGGGGTCTGCGCGCCTCCTGGCGCCTGTCTCCCTACGCCACGTCCAATGACATCACCGCGCGCGGACGGGTGGTGCTGCTGGCCGACATGTTCGGGACCGCGCTGGGGGCCTGCCTGCTGGCCGTCGCCTACTTGCTCTGGCGGCGCCGCCGCGGGCTGGCCGTCGTCGACGGCATCGCCCGGCGCCTGGCGCCGCTGATGGTGGTGGGGTTGTTGCCGTTTCTGCTGAACTGGCAGATCTGGTCGGGGCGCGAGCTGTCTTTTCTGGTGCTGACCGCCTTGATGGTGCTGGGCCTGCGTCCGCTGATGACCACGGCGCTGTCGGCGCCGCCTCTGTTCGGCGATCCGCTGTGGCTGACCGGGGCGGGGGTGGTGTGGCGGGAATTTCGGGAGCGTCACGGCCGATTCTTTCGCGCCCTGCCCGTACTCATCGTCTGCGCGGGCGTCGTCTACTACGCGATCTTTTTTTCGTACCACACCATCGCCAACCACCGGAACATCCTGACCACCAGCCTGGATCTGGGCCTGGAAGACAACCTGGTCTGGAACGCGCTGCACGGCGGGCCGCTGTTCAAGTCGTCGCCCTACACCGGGCCGACCGGCACGCACGGCGGGAACCACATCACGTTCATCGCCTACCTGATCGCCGGCATCTATTTCTTCGCCCAGCGCGCCGAGACGCTGCTGGTGCTGCAGGCCGTGCTGCTGGGGGGGGCGGCCATTCCGCTGTTCTACTTTGCGCGGCGGCACCTCGGCCCCTGGAAGGCCTGCCTGGTGTCGCTGTGCTACCTGCTGTACCCGCCGCTGCACGGGTCGAACCTGTACGACTTTCACTATCTGCCGCTGGGTCCGTTTTTTCTGTGGCTGACGCTGTATGCGCTGGAGGCGCGGCGCAACGTCCTCAGCGTCGTCGCCGTCATCCTGACGCTGTCGGTGCGCGAGGACGTGGCCGCCGGGCTGGGCATCGTCGGCGCCTATCTGTTGCTGTCGGGCGAGCGGCCGAAGGCGGGCCTGGTGGTGGCGGCCATCGGCACGGCGTACTTCGTGGCGCTGAAGCTGGTGATCATGCCCCGGCTAATCTCGGGCTCGGCGTTCCTGTACATGTACTCGGGCCTGATACCCAGCGGCGAGAACACCTTCGGGGGCGTGCTGAAGACGGTGATCGGCAACCCGGCCTTCACGCTGAACACGCTGCTGGAACGGGACAAGCTGATCTACTTCCTGCAGCTGATGCTGCCGCTGGCGTTCATCCCGCTGCGGCGGCCGCTGGCGATCCTGTGCTGTCTGCCCGGGTTCGTCTTCACGCTGCTGTCGACGGGCTATGCGCCGCTGTATCAGATCTCGTTTCAGTACACGGCGCACTGGACCACCTATCTGTTCATCGCCCTGGTGCTGACCCTGGAATGGGCCGGCAAGAAGACCCACGCCGAGATCCACACCCAGACCAGCTGCGACGACGGTCAGGATGCCGCCCGGCACGCCGGCGCCCGCGGCCGCGCCTCGGTGGTCTCGCTGGTCGTGGCCTCCGTGATCGCCTCGCACCAGTACGGCGCGCTGATGCAGCAGAACACCGTGCGCGGCGGGTTCGGCGTGTACAAGTTCGGCACCACCGCCGCCGATCGGGCCAAGCACGACGCTCTTTATTCGCTGATTGCCATGGTCCCCCGGCGCGCCAAGATCGCCGGCACCGAGACCGTGGTCCCGCACATCTCGACCCGTCCCGACGCCTACACGCTGCGCATGGGTGTCTTCGACGCCGAGTACCTTCTTTTCATCTTGCCCGCCGGAGGCGAGGAGGGGCGCAACGTCTCGAGCGCCCTGTCCAGCGGCGCCTACGGCGTCATCGTGGTCAAGGAACCCTTCGCGCTGGCCAAGAAAGGGTTTCCCACGGCGCTGAACGCGACGGTCCTGCCGCGGCTGTACTGAATCGATCCCCTGCGACAAGCGATCGACGACGCGACCGCGACAGGAATGCCAGCCTCGGCGAGGCAATGCCTTCTTGCTGACCAGGACGCAGCGTGATCGATGAGGCCAAGCAGGTATGCTGATTGCATTGATCGGGTGGGATGAGAACGGACGGTCGCCCGATGAAAAAGGTCTTGCGTGATAGCGCTGCGGCGCTGTCGCTTGTGCTCGGCACGCTGCTGGGGCTCGCTGGGTGCAGTGAAGGGACGTCGGCTCAGGCCCGGGTGAGCTGCGGCAGCGGCGGCACAGGCGGCATTCTCAACGGCGGAAGCGCGGGCTTTTCCGGCGACGGTGGCGGCGACGATGCCGCCACCTGTGTGCCGGGCACCGGCGGCGAATCAGGTGGCCCCAACCACCGGCCAGCACCGGCGTTCTGCCCACCCATGGGCGTCGCGGAGGACCTTCAGATCCCCGCCACCGGCCTCAACGATCAATGCCTGAAAGGCAGCGACTGCAAGGCCAAGCCTTTCGGCGCCTGCACCAACGAATCGGGCAACGGC
>DATLVT010000517.1:0-25398 GCA_035577105.1 Polyangia bacterium | reverse complement strand
CCTGCGTTTTGCCCTCCCTCTTGTCGCCGCAGCCGCCCTGGCGGCGCGTCCCGGGCCGGCGGTCGGCGGCGCCGCGGTGTCGCCCGTCTTCACGGTCCAGATCGCCGCCGACGCCGACGACGCCGCCGCGCTGCAGACGGTGTTGCGCGACGCCATCGGCCGCCAGCCGGTGCAGCTGTCGATGACGCTGGTTGGGCGCATCGATCCCGGGGCGCTGATGCGCGCCCCGATGGCTGCTCCCCCGCCGGCGGTCGGCCGGGCGTATGTCGATCTCACGGACCCGCAGCACGCCACGCTGTACGTGGTCGACGGCCCATGGCAGCGCATCCTGGTGCGCAGCGTTCCGTTCACCAGCAATCCGGACATCATGCGCGAGACCGTCGGCCGCATCGTCTCCACCGCGGTCGAGGCGCTGCTGGCGGGCTCGTTCGAACGGCAGAGCGAGGCGGTGGCATCATTCGAAACCCCGGTGCCGGTGCCGCCTCCGCCGCCGGCGCCGAGGCCGCCCCTGCTGGCGCCATCGCTGGGCGCCGGCTATGAGACCTCGCTGTACGCGGGAGCGCATCCGCTGGTCCAGGGCCCGACGCTGGCAGGTGCGCTGGTGATCGGCCAGCGCCGCTGGCGTCCAGCGATCTGGCTGGCCGGCCTTTATCGGCTGCCCCTGCAGGACGACGGCGTCCCGGTCGGCTATCGGCTCAGCACCGTCGGACTTCGCCTGCTCGCCGGCGTGGAACGAACGGTGGCCACCGGGTGGCGGTTGCAGCTGGCGGTGGGCGGCGGCCTGGACCTTGTGCACTTGCAGCCACAGCGAAACAGCGCCGACCCCGCCGTCTTCGTGACCTCGGATCGCTGGTTCAGCACCGGCGTCGGACGGGTGGTGGTCGGATTGCGGCGGCGGCTGGGGCGTTACCTGTCCGTGCAGGGGCAGCTGCAGATCGATCTCGACGCCAGCCGGACGCGACTGCTGGTCACCGACGATCAGCAGACCCGGCAGTCGCTGCAGCTGTACCCCGTGCGTCCCGGCCTCGGCCTGGCCCTCCTGACACCGTGAGGCGCGCCGGCGATGCCTGGGTGGCCGGCTTCACAAAAGGTGGCTCTGATCGTACCTTCCGCAGCTCGGAGGGAGTGGGTCATGGCGTTCGTCGTCGACAACCCGGGGATCAGGAAGAGCGAGCGGCGCGGCCCGCAGTTCGAGGACGAAGTGCTCGAGCATCTGCGCGTCGAGCTGCCCGACGAGTATGGACTCTTCCCGTCGGTGCTCATCGAGGCGCGGCAGCTGCGCGATCCCTTCCGGGTCGACAGACCACCACCGCGCGGGCCGCAGAGCTGGCCAGGGCCTCACAGGCCCCGTTCGCAGGAGCCGCTGGGCCCGGTGCGGCCGCGCGAGATCGACCTCATTATCTGCGGGCCGAACGGGCTCTTCGTCATCGAGGCGAAGAGCCATGAGTACGTCCGCGGCCCGTTCACGGGAAAGTGGGCGCTGGTCGCCGAGGACCAGGCGCGGCGCAAGGTCGCCGAGGGGGGCGGAACGCCCTTCGCGAAGAAGCTCCGCGAGAACATGCTGGCCGCGGGTGGTCTGGTGCGCGAGAGCAAGAACAACCGGCTCAACCCCTACGGCGGATACCCGCGCGCTGTCTTCGTGTTCCCCGACAAGGCGGAGATCCGCCTCGAGGACGACAAGGGTTACGCCAGGACGGATTACCTCGACGGGACGATGTGCATACGACGAAAGTCGGCGCTGCCCGGGTTCATCCTTTCGGCGCCCCCGCCCCGCGGCGCGCCCGGCGCCTCGAACCCTCTCACGGCCGACGAGGCGCGGACGATCCTGCGCATGTTCACGCCGGGACTCCGCCTCGATCCAACGATCAGCGGCGATTACAAGATAGAGGATCGCGGCCAGCCGACCACGGCGCCCAACGGGTTGCCGTACGTCGTGTGCCGCCTCGAGCACGCGCTGACCCACGACGTCTGGCGCGGCAAGTGGTACGACATGCGCGCGCTGGGCCGGAAGGACCGCGAGCTGTTCGAGGCGCAGGTCGTGCGCCACGCGCTGGTGCTCAAGTCCGCCAAGGGTCACCCGAACGTCAACGGCTACCACGACTTTCGCACCGATCTGGTCAACGAGGGGTACTGGGTGATGGAGGCCTTCGTCGACGGCAAGACGCTGGACGAGCGGCTGGCGGGCGGCGCCCCCGCGCTGGCCCGGCCCGTCGATTTCATGCGCCAGGTCGCCGCCGGGCTGGCGGCGATTCACCGGGGCGGGTTCGTGGCGCGCGGCTTCAACCCGGGCTCGATCCTCGTCGAGCGGACCACCGAGCGCCCCGTCCTCACCAACTTCGAGACGGCCAAGGCGGCCGACGGCGGCCCGACGGTCACGGCAGGCGGCGCGCTGGCCGACGACCCCTACCGCGCCCCGGAGTTGCGCGTGGCGAGCGGCGCGCAGAGCGAGACCGACGTCCGCGCCGACGTCTTCAGCTGGGGCGCGATCTTCCAGCGCCTGGTCGGCGGCGAGGCCGCCGTGCGCGCCCTGCCCTCGCCCGTCGCCGCCCTGGTGGGGCGCTGCCTCTCTCCCCTGCGCTCGCAGCGGCCCGAGACAATGACGGAGGTGCTGCGCGAACTGGAAACGGCGTCGTGAATGGCCGCTACCGCATCGTCGAGGAGTTCGGGCCGACGGCCGCGCGCTTTCGTGATCAGAAGATGGGACGCGACGTCATCATCCGACGTCGGCCGCGCCATGCGACGGCCAGCCCGCTGCGGCGCGAGGCGCGTGTCCTGGAGCGCGCCGCCCGCGGGAACCCGAACGTGCCGCGCGTCCTCGACCGCTGGATCGAGGGCGACGACGAGCATCTGGTCTTCGACCATGTCGCGGGCACGCCGCTCGAGGAGGCCCTGCGCCAGGGGCGCGAGCGCGGCAAGCCCTACTTCTCGCCCGACGTCACCCAGCGGATGATCTGGGGCCTCATCAAGGGCCTGGTGACACTGCACCGCAACGGCATCTGCCACGGCGATCTCAAGCCGGCCAACCTGGTCGTCGCGCGCGGCAACCGGCTCGTCATGATCGACTTCGGCTCGGCGTGGAGCGGCGGCGCGCCCGCGGGCGGACGCGACCGCGGCACGCCCGGCTACGCCGCGCCCGAACAGTGGCGCGAGGAGAGGCTGGTCGACGCGCGCGCGGATCAGTTCTCGGTGTCGGTCATCGCCTACGAGATGCTGACGAACGAGCTGCCCTGGGACGGCCTGGGCGGCACCGTGGCCGAGCACGTCAAGGGCAAGATCCCGGCGCCGACGCTGCCCAGCCGCCACCCCGTCGCGCGCGGACGCTCGGGCGGTGGTGTCTCGGCCGCGCTCGACGCTGTCGTCGCGCGCGGCCTGGCCATCGACAAGGACGCGCGCTTCGAGACCACGGGCGCGTGGCTGCGCGCCGTCGAGGCCGCCGGCCTGTCGGGGCAGGCCCAGCGCGACGATCAGCGGCGCGTCGACGTCACCCGGGGCGCCGTGCGCCGGCTCTTCACGCGGCTGTTCTCTCGGCTGCGAGGCGCGCCGTGAGCGACCGGATGCGCGCCGCCGACGGCGACCCCTGGGTCTCGGTGAGCCTGCTGGGAGAGGCCTTGTTCTGCGACCGCGCCGGGCGGTTCCAGTACGAGCAGAGCCAGGAGGACACCGGCGAGGAGAGCGACATCGCGCCCCCCCGCCGCGGCTGGTACCGCCCGCCCTTCTCGATCGCCGAGATCGAGGGCGAGCTCGCGCGCCTGCGCCCGCGGGTGGGTGTGCTCTTCGCCGTCGCGGCCGTCGCGCTGGCCGCCGCCTGCCTCCTGATGTCGCCACAGGGGGTGGGCCTCGGGTCCGGCCTGCTGCTCGTCGGCTGCGCCTTCGTCACCGTGCAGGCCGTCCGCGCCATGATCGCGCTCGTGGCCCTCAGGGAGCTGCTCGCCGAGGCGCGGGCCGCCCACAAGGGCGAACCCGACCCAGGCCGGCACGAGCCCCAGGAGGTGAGCTGGTGGTCGCTGCTCGCGAATGGCTTCGAGGTGCAACGTTACGAGGACAAGCTCTCCGAGCCGCACTGGCGCCTCACCGGCAAGCCCTGGCGCGTCCTGCACCGGGGCAGCGTGCGGGTCCCCGTCTTCCGCAAGCGCAACGAGGAGAAGAAGGTCTTTCGACAGCACTTCGCGCGCGTCGCCGCCTACGCCTACCTCATCGAGATGACGACGGGCGCCGAGGTCCCGTACGGGATCGTGCTGCTGGGTTCATCCTATCGTGGCCTGGCCATCATGATCGACAACGGCAGCAAGAAGCCCTTCTTCGACGGGCTCGGGCGCGCCAGAGAGATCATCCGCTCGGGTCAGTGGCAGAACGAGCCCGAAAGCGGGACGAAGTGCCGGGCCTGCCCGTGGGGCAAGCCCATGACGACAAACCGCGGGATCACCTACCACTCGGCCTGCGGAGACCGCTATGGCTGGGTGCCGCCCCACCAGAAAGCCTTCCTCAAGCGGCTGCTCTGAGAGGACCTGGGCGCGATCCCGCGCGGCGAAAAGCGGTCGACGCCGGTCAGAGATCCGTCGCGTCCACCAGCTCGCGCTCGACGGCCTTCTGGCTCATCGGCTGTTCAAGAAGCTGGTCGACGGACAGGCCGCGGTGCCGCAAGAGGTACGCCACCAGCAGTTCATAACGCGCGTACAGACCAGAGCGCCTGGGGCTCATCTCTGGCGCGTCTGCCAGCAGCGCCGCCCGACCGCGCGCCAGATCAACCTCGCGGGCGAACGCGACGTAGTCGGCGTAGCCCTCGGTCTGGAACGCCGCCAGGCGCGCGAAGGGACGGCGGCCGAAATGGTGGGCGCTCATCGCGTGCGTCACTTCGTGGGCGATGAAATAGGCCAGCGAGCGCTCGGCCTGCTTGACCTGGCCCATGCGACCGAACACGACGTTGCGTTCGATGTTGAACGGGCGAATGAAGGCGTTGCCGGTGAACTGCGTGTGCGTGACGCCGCCCGATCGGTATCCCCACAGGGCGAACAGGCCGTAAAGCGCCGGCGTGTCGCACAAGAAGACGTCGTGCGTGTGTGCCCGGTCATAGAGCGGCGACCGGGACACGCGCCGCAACACCTCGTCGGCGATCGGCACAGCCTGCGCCGGAAACGGCGCTCGCGCGTGCAGCACCAGGTTGCCTCGCTGCAGGCTGTAGGCGAACAGCGGCTGCGGATGAATGACCAGCGCCAGGAAACCGGCCACCAGCGCGGCCAGCAGCAGACCGACCCGCCGGCTCCATCGCCACAGGCCTCCTGCGGCTGGCGGCACCGGCGCCGATAGCGGTCTGGTCATCGCGCCAACCACAACGGCCAGACCGGGTGGATTATTCCCGCGGGCTTCGGTCCAATGGGAATTGCCGGGAGGGCTCTCGTGCTCGCCCTTCGTCTGGTCAGGGTACGTCGAACTCGACGTTCGGCGTCTGCGTCACTGTTCCGCAGGGTACGAAGAGGCTCATGGTCGCCGTCTGGGAGAGCACGGTGCCGTTGATGTCCGTGAGCTGCAACGTCACGCCGTGGGTGACGCCGCCCTGCAGGTCGGGCGTAATCCCGGCGTGCGCCGAACAGTCGAACGGCTGGATCATGGCATCGGTGTCCACTCTGATCGTGACGGTGTCGCCCCGGGCGCACTGGACGGGGTTTCCATTCTGGAAGAGGTCCCAGGATGTCTGGATCTGCGCGCCGCACGACGGCCCCCCGCCACCGCCGCACCCCAGGAGCAGACTCATCATGGCGGCGCCCATCGCCAGGACGTCGCGAATCCCTGGGCGCCACGCCAACCAATTCTTCGTCTGGGTCCTCATGAGGGGGTCGATGTAACCACGACGCGGCCGGGGATCAAGAGGATCGAACAAATGGAAAGGTAGATGTCCCCCGGGGCAAGGGTTAGCCGCTCATGAGGGCGATGATGTTGCCGTCCGGGTCTTTGAACCAGGCGGACTTCATCGGTCCCATGATGTGCACGTCACCCTCCCTCGTCGCGCCAGGAAAGTCATAGTGCTCGAAGGTGACGCCCTTGTCTCGGAGCGCGGCGACGGTCTTGTTGATGCCGTCACCGACAGCCCAGTTCAGAGCGGTGGCTTTGTTGGTGCCCGCGTACTGCGAGCGATAGACGATCAGCTTGGATCGTCCGCTCACGAAGGTGATGGCCTCGGAGCCCGAGGCGTCCGTCACCTTCAATCCCAGAGTGCCCTCATAAAACTTCCGGGCCGCCGCCAGATCCTTCACCGCCACCGTCGCGATCACGTCTTTATCTCCAAGCATCTTGGCCTCCTCCCCTTCCAAGAGTAATCATGACGGCAACAACAAGAAGCGTCGGATCCGGCGGATCCCGTTACTTTCCCGAGTCGATCATCAGCTCGGGGAGCGGGCCGGGGGGCGGAGCGCTCAGGTCGATGCCGTGAATGTCCCCGGCCTCCTTGATGAACCATTTCGTGAAGGCGTCGGTCCCTTGCCCGAATTTCGCAAAGGCGCCGGCGGGATCAGCGCCCTCCAGCGTGACGACCACAAGGTCGCCCATGGGCGTGTGCTGCAGGAACGTTCGCTCCTGAACGCCCAGCTTGCGGCGCGAGGCCTTGAACTCCTCGAAGCGGGGGCCCTTGAGCTCCGCTATGAACTTCTTCCACTGCTCGGTCTTGCCGGGGGGGATCGGTAAAGCCATCGCCAACATTGCCATGTGGGTCTCCTTGGTGAACGGTTGAACCGGCACTCTACTCTCATCTGGAAAGGCGATGATCGACGGCCCGGCCGCCATCCATCTATCGTCGGAGGCTGGTGCCGGGTCTTGTCCGGGCGGGCGAGCGCACGGGCGAAACGGCGGATGACGGTTCAGCTGCGGGTCTTGATAGTGGAAGGCGACCAGCCGCTGGCGCTGCAGACGTCTCGCTATCTGGTGCATCACGGGCTTGCCACGCACTGGTGCGGCGACGGCGGGTCGGCGATGACCGCGCTGCGCGACGGGACCTGGGACGTGGTGCTTCTGGATCTGGCGCTGCCCGACGGCGACGGCCTGGCTGTTTGCCAGCGGATCCGGCTGCGCTGGCACCTGCCGATCATCGCGGTCTCGCGCGCGTGCGCCGACACCGAAAAGGTGGCCGCGCTGGAGGCCGGCGCCGATGATCACCTGACCATCCCCTTCTCCTTCCCGGAGCTGCTGGCGCGCGTGCGGGCCGTGGCCCGGCGCGCCCGCGGCGATCTGCGCCCCGCCGGGCAAACCGTGCTGCGAGTGGGGCCGTTGCAGCTGGAGGCGGCGGCCTTGCGGGTCACCCTGGATGCCCGCCCGGTGGCGGTCACGTCCTACGAATTCGCCCTGCTGTGGGCGCTGGGTCAGGCGGCCGGGCAGGTCGTCACGCGCGACCGGCTGCTGGAGCTGACGCGCGACAACTCTGACGAGGTCTTTGATCGATCGATCGACGTCAACATCTCGCGGCTGCGGCAAAAGCTGGGCGATGACCCGCGTCAGCCGCGCCTGATCAAGACCGTGCGCGGGGAAGGTTACCTGCTGGCCGACGAGGGCGGCGGGCATCGGAGGCTGTAGGTGGCCGGGCCCCACGACCCCACAGGCTCGGCACCCGCTTTGTTTTGAATTGTTTCGAACCCGCAAGCGCAGCTCATGCGGTGTCGATGGTCCTTCGCAACACAGGAGGTCCCGATGTCCATCAGCAGCATCTCGTCCAACGATCCCATCGGCGGCGTCACTGCCGTCAGCCCGCAAGTCGCCCCGGTTGCCACCGTCGATCCGTCCAGCGCCACCGCCGGCGTGTCGGTCTCGATCTCGAAGCCCGGGCAGCTGTTCGGCCAGCTCTCCAGCCTGGCCAGCAGCGATCCCGAAAAGTTCAAGACCGTCACCGCTGACATCGCCCAGAAGTTGAAAGACGCCGCTTCGTCGCAGGACGGCCGGCGCGCGGATTTTCTCAACCAGCTGGCCGACAAGTTCGACGCCGCCTCGCAGAGCGGCAGCGCCGCCGGCCTGGCGCCCACGCCAGGCGGTCGCGCCCACGGCCATCATGGCGGGCACCATCACCACGCTCAGGCCACCAATGGCAGCAGCGGCGGTGGCGGCGGCAGCCAGGAGGGACACGCCGGGAGCGCAGCGGGCGGACAAGGCTCGCCGGGTGCCCTCGCACAGACCGTCGAGAGCATCCTCTCGGACGCGCTGAACGGCTAGACCGCTCTACCGGCTCTCCTCAGGGTGACCTGTCCCGCCGGTCGCGTACCTTGCGATGTTTTTCGGTGGCAGGTCAGGGCCAGTTTCCGCCCCCCGCTCCGTCTAATATGGGGCAACAGCCGATGACGTCGGCGCGCGGCAACCCATATTGAGGAGCATCATGAGGCACTATCGTTCCTTTGGTCCGGGCTTGGTGGCTGTCTTTCTGATCGGGCTTGGCTGCAGCTCGAACGGCACCAGCGCCGGCTCGGGAACGGGCGGCTCGAACGCGACGGGTAGCGGAGGTTCCGGCAGCGGAAGCGGTGGCAGCAGCGGCGGCACCGGCGGTACCGTGGGCAGCGGCGGCGCCAGCGGCTCCGGCGGCGACAGCGCCGGCACCGGCGGTGCCACTGCACCGGGCGATGCGGCCGACACGGCCGGCGGTACCGGCGGCAGCACGACGCCCACCGATGGGCCAAAGATGGACCTTGGAATTGACCAGGCGGCCAGCACGACACCGTCGTTCTTCGTCACCAGCAAGGGCCCGGGGATGGGCGGCAACCTGGGCGGTCTGGCCGGGGCCGACGCCTTCTGCAAGCAGCTGGCGATGGCCGCGTCGGCGGACCTGGGAGCCAAGACCTGGCACGCCTATCTCAGCACGACGACGGTCAACGCGCGCGATCGCATCGGCACGGGACCCTGGCGAAACACCGCGGGGAAGGTCATCGCCAACAACCTCACCGAGCTGCACGATCAGCTGGCCGCCAATGCCATGTTGAACGCCACCTGGCCGCCGGGCAGCACGACCATCGCCCTGGACGAAAAAGGTGCCGAGGTCCCCAGCAACCCGCTGGTCCACGACATCCTGACCGGTTCGAACACCGACGGCACCGTGATGGCGAACCAGACCTGCAGCGACTGGACGTCGTCGTCCATGACCGGGACCGCGGTGGTCGGTCACTCGAACCGGGCGGGCGGCGGCCGGCCCCCCTCGTGGAACAACGCCCACACCGTGGGCTGCGCCGAACCCACCGCGGGTATGGATTTCCAGATGGGCACGGTCAGCTCCGGCGGCGGCCGGGGCTCGCTCTACTGCTTCACGGTGCCCTAGTCTAGTGAGCGGCAGCAAGCCCGACGGCGCCCGGTGGTCCTGCGTTCAGCAGCCCTGGCCGCCGCCGGGATCGACGCCCAGCTTTCCGCAGAAGTTCAGATACCGGTTGACGCGTGACTGGACGGCGCCGGGATTTCCGCCGTTGCATTCGAGGGAGCCGTTGATGGTGCGGATGGTTTCACCAAACCCGTTGCCGTTGATCATCGAATCGTGCGACGTGCGCGAGCCGGCGCCGGAAGACGTCATCCAGAACCAGATGGCGGTGCGCCAGGAGATGGTCGGATCTTGCGCCACCAGATCGGGGTTGCCGCGCAGGTCGACGCCCAGGGCATCGCCGGCGGCGCAGTAGTTGAAGTTCCAGCTGAGCTGCAGCGGCCCGCGGCCGAAGTACTGTTTTCCTCCCTGGCAGGGGCACGCGCCGCTGGACGAACAGTAGTCAGCCTTGGCGATCTCCTCGATGAAGATCAGGTCACCGGTCTCGTGTCCCACGTTGGCCAGGAAGGCGGCGACCTCGCGTTTGCGCGCGGCCAGATCGCCGGCGCTGGCGAACGCACCGAATGTGTTCGCCGCGTTGACCAGCCCCGCGTAGCTGTAAAAACCATTGCGACCAGGAAACATCGAGTTGAAGACGCCCTCGCTCAAGAGGGAAGCCAGCCCGCCATTGGGACCCGGTGCAGGCCCGGGCGCCGGCGCGCCGATCCCGATGAGCAGGCGCTCCCACGGGCCCAGCGCGGCGCCATAGGCGAAGACCTCGCCGCCACCCCCGCCGGCCGCGGAGACCCAGTTGCCGCTGCTGGTCTGCAGGCCGACCACGTCACCAGTCCGGATCGTGCCCGAGCCGTCGCCGTCGGCCTTGATGATGCTGAAGGTCTCCCAGGCCAGCGTGTTGTTGCTGGCCGCATTCAGCGACGAACCACCGCCGCCCACCGCCTGAAGGAACTGGCCGTTGCCGGCGCGAATCAGCACGCTGTCGCCGCTGTTGAGGTCGCCTCCGTTGACGTCCTCCAGGGTGAACGTCTCCCAGGCCTGGGCGACCGTCGCCGTGGCGATCACGGCGCCTCCCCCGTTGTTGACCGCGCCGACAAAGCGCCCCTGCTGCTCGGTTCGCAGGGTGACCCCGGGCAACGTCAGAAGGCCTGACGCGCCCTGGCTGTCGCTGGCCAGGTCCGAGGAGCTACAAGCGGCGGCCGTGGTCGCGCCGATCAGACAGCCAACCCAGGCGAGGCGAACCAATGCGCGAGACAAACAGTCGGGCATGGGCGAGCGGAGTTGCAAGGTCCACGCCGCTGTCGATGTTCATCGAACCGCCGTGTTTCCGGGAGGGTCATGGCGCTGCTGACGTCATGACTGAGGACCGCCGTCGCCACAGTCGGGGGGCTTTGACACCAGGCGCCCGCCGCGTTCGCACACGACAGTCAACAACGATGGTTAACTGTTCCTGGTCTTTTCGAGAGCTTCATTGCCGTCGTCGGCAAGCAGCGCGTACAGACCGGGCACCACCAGGTCGGCCAGCGGCAGGTTCTCGCTGCGGCCGATGCCGACGGCGCGCATGCCGCCTGCCTTGGCGGCGGCCACGCCCGCGGCGGCGTCCTCGTAGACGACGCAGGCGCTGGGCGCGACGCCCACCGCCTGAGCCCCCAGCAAGAACACCTCCGGATCGGGTTTGGATCGGCTGACCTGGTTGCCGTCGATCACGGCGTCGAACAGCGGGCGAATGCCCAGGTTTCGCAGGATGATCTCGGCGTTCTTGCTGGCAGAGCCGAGGACGATCTTGACGCCACCGGACCGCAGCGCCAGCAAGTACTCCCTGGCGCCGGGCAGGATCTCCGACGGGTCGATGCGCTGGATCATCTCCACATAGCGGGCGTTCTTCACGGTGGCCAGGCGCAGCTTTTCAGCGTCGCTGACCGTGACGCCGCCGATGCTGAGGACCACGTCCAGGGACTCCATGCGGCTGACACCCTTCAGACGTTCGTTCTGGTGCTCGCTGAGATCAAAGCCCAGGCCGTTGGCCAGCTCGCGCCAGGCCAGATAATGAAACCGGGCGGTGTCGACGATGACGCCGTCCAGATCAAAGAGGGCCGCCTTCATCGAATGAAAGAGAGGATGGGCGGCGTTATTTTCTGACACTTTGAAAGACATCGGGTCTGCCGGACGCGCTCACTCGCTGGGCAGCGCTGGCGCGCCTTGCACCAGAAACTGGGGATGACGGGCGTTCTGCTCCAGCACGCGGATCTGGACGCGCTCATGGTCGACCGCGATTTCGTACACGTTGCTGCCGAACCGATAGGGGACGACGACCTGCTGCCAGTGCGCCGGCAGGCGCGGTCTGATGCTGATGCCCGACGCCGTGTTGACGATCCCGCAGAAACCCTTGACCACCGCCAGCCAGGCGCCGCCGTTGGCCGCTGGATGCGTGCCGCCGATGAACAGGTCGCCGACGTACTGCTTCGACTTGCCCGTGATGTCGATCGTCGCCGTCTGCATGAAGTAGCGGTAGGCGAAGTCCATCTCCCCGATCTCGGCCGCCACGATCGCGTACGAGCAGGCGCTCAGGCTGGAGCCGTGCTCGGTGCGCGGCTCGTAATACCTCCAGTTGGCGCGCTTGACCGCGGTGTCATAGCGATCGGCGAAGGTGCTCAGCGTCAGCACGACGTCCGCCTGCTTCAAGATCTGGGTCCAGACCGCCAGCCCCTCGCCACCGCCCAGGTACTCGTGCGGGTGCTTCTTGCGCGCGGTGAGGTCGCCGAGCGACACGTCCTCCAGGGTGAAGTAGCGATCGAACTGTGGGATGACGCCGGTCTGCGGATCGGGCTGGGCGACGTACAGCTTGTCCGCCATGTCGCGGATCTGCGGCAAGATCTCGCCGAAGCGGGTGCGCTCCAGAACCTGGGCGTGCCCGGCCGGATCCAGCTGTTCCAGCGTCTCATGGGCCCACAGCGCGGTCTCGATGGTGTGGGCCGCCAGCACGCTGGTGTAATAGTCGTTGTTGACGCGCTCGTGGTACTCGTCCGGGCCGGTCACGTCCAGCAGCTCATAGCGGTGCCTGGTGGGATTGAAGTACGACCAGGAGAGCAGAAAGCGCGCGCACTCGTAGATGACCTCGGCGCCCCCCTGGCGCAGCAGCGAGAGATCACCGGTGACACGGCAGTATTCGCGAAACGCCAGCGGGATGTCGCCGCTGATGTGGATCTGCTTGTCGCGGAAGAAGGTGCGCGTGGGACGACCGGTGAACACGCTGGTCACGTTGAACTCGGTGCAGGCGTCGAAGCCGTTCTCCTGGCTCTCCCAGGCATAGAAGGCGCCGTCGTATCCGTACTGGCGCGCCTTGTCGCGCGCGCCCGGCAAACCCGTGACCCGGTACTCCAGCAGCGTGCGGGCGATGGCCGGATTGGTGTGGACGAAGAACGGAAACATGAACATCTCCGTGTCCCAGAAGATCGCCCCCTTGTAGACCTGCCCGGAAAGCCCGCGGGCCGGGATCGAGGTCGCCCTGGTGTGGTAAGGCGCGATCACCAGCAGGTGATACAGGCTGTACCGGAGCGCGTGCTGGGCGTCGTCGTCGCCCTCGATCTGAACGTCGCTGCGCTGCCACAGACCCTTCCAGATCCACTCGTGGTCGGCCAGCAACCTGTCGTAACCGGGGGAAGCCAGCTCCGCCAGCTTGGCGCGCACGGCGGACAGGGTGGTCGGCTGCTCGGCGCCGTAGCCGACATAGCCGAACAGGAAGACCGTCTGGACCTCGCCCGCCTTGAGCTTGAGGCTGGTTTGCTTGTAGGCCTGCTTCTCCTGCTTCAGATCCGCCAGGCCGGGGACGCCCTTGATGACCGCCGCGGACAGGACGGGGATCTTCTTTTCCAGCGTCGTGGAGAAGAGCGCCACGGTCTCTTCGCCGCATTCCACGCGATAGGGCGCCAGGTGCGGGCCGTTGATGTCCCAGACGTCGCCGTCGACGCCGGCGATCAGCTGGACCTCGACGTCCCTGCTCGCGCTCAGCGACACCTTGCTGCACAGCAGGTTCGCCTGCGCCATGGACGCAAAGCGCTCACTCTTCACCGTGATGCAGGTGCTGGGGTCGGCTGGATCCGCCAGGAACACCGTCTCGCGAGCGGCCACGCCGCGCTGAAAATCCAGGCCCTGGGCGTGGCTCTCGGTGCTGGAATCGACGGCGTGCAGCCGGTTGCCAAAGGCGGTGACCTGCAGGAACAGCGGGTTGGGGAGGTTGATCGGCTCCCGCCACTTGCCGGGATACTGATCGTAGATGCCGGTGGGGATGCAGGCGACCTTCTCGGCCTGCCCGTATTCGTCCAGCGTGCCGCGCACGCCGACAAAGCCGTTGCCGATCAGAAACCGGTTGCCCAGCTGATCGGCCGATTCTCGGGTGGGTTTTTGCCGGTCCCACAGCGACCATTGGCTCTTGCTGCTCATCTGCTCACGTCTTGGTCTGGGCGGTCTCAGCTCGCGCGCTCGGCGGCCCGCTCACGCAGCGGCGCGCTGCTGGGCTCACGCGCGGCCTGGCTGGTGGACTCACTGGCGACCTTCGCCGGAAGGTGGACGCCCTCCTTGCCGATCTCGTGGTTGACGCCCCACACGGTCAGCTTCACCGCCGGCCCCGCCACGGTCCGGATGCTGGTGGCCTCCGGCGTCAGCTTCACGCGCACGACGGAGCTGCGGACGCGCAGGCCGAACTCCAGCGCCTTCCACTCCTTGGGCAGGACGGGGTTCAGCAGCAGCTGCTCGCCGTCCGAGCGCAGCCCGCCGTACCCATAGATGATGTTCATCCAGGCGGCGGCCAGCGCCGTCGTGTGCAGGCCTTCGTGCGTGTTGCGGTTGTAATTGTCGAGATCGATGCGCGTGGCAAAGCGAAAGAAGTTGTACGCCTCGTCATAGCGCTCCAGCTCGATGGCCAGGATGGAATGCACCGACGGCGACAGCGACGATTCGTGAATGGTGCGCGGCTCGTAGAAGGCATAGTTGGCCGCCTTCTGCTCGCGCGAGAAGGACCCGTTGTAAAGCAGCATGAACATCAGCACGTCCGGCTGCTTGAGCATGTCGTTGCGATAGATGCGGTCGTACGACCAGGAGTGATAGAGCGGAAAATCCGTGGCCGGAATGGCGTTGATGTCGACGTGGGGCAGATCAAAGTAGCCGACGTGCTGTTCGAACAGCTTGGTCTGTTCCGAGTAAGGAATGAGCATCCTGTCCGCGACGTCCTTCCAGTGGTCCAGCTCGCCCTGCCCCAGCTGGAGGCGCTTTTCCAGCGCCGCCGTGGCGGCGGGCTGCGACTTGCGCAGCTCCGCCAGCGCCGACAGCGCGTACTGCAACGAACGTTTGCCCATGTAGTTGGTGTACGCGTTGTGATTCACCATCATCTGGAACTCGTCCGGACCCATCACGCCGTAATAGCCGTAGGCGTTCAGGTTCTGCGAGTACTGCACGCGCGAGGCCAGGAAGCGGGCCGCCTGGATCAGCAGCTCCAGCCCCTTTTCCTCCAGCAGCGTCTGGTCGCCGGTAACGCGCGTGTAATGCTGGATGGCGAAGACCACGGAGGTGGTCGGCTGAAACTGCAGGCTGGCGTGTTGCCACAACGTGCAGCTCTCGGTGCCGTCGATGGTGGCGATCGGGAAACACGCCCCGACGCAATCCAGGGCCTTGGCCCGCTCGATGGCCTGGGGCAAGGTGGCGTGGCGGTACTCGATCAACCCGCGCGCCGCCTGCGGGTTGGTGAACAGGTAGAACGGCAGGCAGTAGGTCTCCGTGTCCCAGAAGGCGTTGCCGTTGTAGGCCTCGCCGGTCAGCCCCTTGGCGCCGATGTTGGTTCCCGGCACGGCGCCGCTGTACGTCTGCAGCAGCTGAAACATGCTGAAGCGGATGCCCTGCTGATTGACGGGATCACCTTCGATGGCAATGTCGACGTTCTTCCAGACGCCAGCCCAGTAGTCGCTGGTGCGCTGGGCCGCGGCGGCGAAGCCACCCTCCACGGCGCGCAGCAGTTTCACGCCGCGCGTCTCGATGACGGCGTCGGTCTCGCCGGGGGTGCGGTTTGAATAGCCGACCCAGACCCGGTGCAGGGAGGCGGTCTTGCCCTCCTCGACGTTGACGGCGTACGACAGATCCCATTCCCTGCCGGCACCGGCGCCGGCGTCCACTCTCCGCGCAGCGGTGCCGCCCTCGGCGAACACGGCGTGCCCGGTGAACAACGGCATGTTGGTCTGGGTCGTTCGACTGACCAGCCAGCGCGCGTCGCCCTCGCCGCCGGAGGCCACCGTCTTCCAGTACGTCCTCTTCTGGCTGACGTGCATGGGCTGGTCGACCACCAGGAACTGCAGCGAGACGGCGCCGCTCCAGTTGAGCGGCGTGAGCTGGACCTGCTGGTGCACGCGCTCGCGCACCGCCATGTCCACCGTGCGCCGAAACGTGAGGCGCGTGGCCCGACCGTCCGCCAGCTTCCAGACGAACGTGCGGGTGAGAAGTCCCGTCCTGAAATCCAGCTCGCGCTGGAATTCGGTGAACGCCACCTTGGCCAGATCCAGCTCCTCGTCACCGATGATCACCCGCAGCTTCAGGGCGTGCGGGCAGTTGACCATGAAGCACAGCCGGTTGGAGATGCCGCGATAACCGGCCACGTCCTGCACGCGCTCTTCGTACAGGCCGTTGAAGTACGCCCCCTGCAGGGTGTCGCCGCTGTACGTTTCTTCGAAGCTACCGCGAAAGCCGATGTTCTCGTTGCTCAGGCAAAACAGAGACTCGCTGACCCGACCCTGATCCTGGTGGAAGTCCTTCTCCACGATTCGCCACGGATCTATCTCGAGATAGCGGTCGCCCTTTTTTTGCACCTAACACTCCTGGGGTTCGCGAGGCGGTCAGCAACGAATGCGCGATGTCTTGTCACCGTACATCTTGATCCCGATGCGGGCGAGCGCATTGAGACCCCTTTGCCCAAAAATCGCGGTTAAAAACCGGATTTAACCGAGCACTGTCGAATGTGCGCAACCGGCCATCTGCACATGTCGCAAAGAAAGCAGATCGATCGAGCCCGCGCGCGGTCAATTACGATAATTGACTGTTAACCGAGACCGTACGCGACACTGGAAAGCTTTGGCGATCAACTCGCACGATTCTCAAAAACCGAGCAATGAAATGCCGACGGTGACCGGCGCGCCGGCCGCGGCGCCCGTCCACTCCTGCGCGGCGGCCCCGAAGATCTCCACGCCCCAGGCGCTGGTGGGGCCGAACCGGGAAGCGCCCAGGACGTCGGGCGCGACGCGCAGGATCTGAACACCCAGCCGCGGGCCACCCGATGACGCCCAGCGATTGATCGTCGCGGGGCCGCCCGGCGGGGTGTGGTGAACGCTGGCCACGAGCGCTTCAAAGCCGAGACTCCAGCCGATGGCCCAGTGGTCCCAGCGCCGGGCGATGCCGCTGGCCTCGATGGCGCCGCCGCCCATGCTGATCCTGTCGCAATCGGGGCCGGGCGTGATGAAGCAGAGACCGGTGCCGGTGGGACCGTCGGCCTGCGGGCTGCTGGTGCCCCCGGCGGTGCCCTCGATCCCGACGCGGATCGGCCCCGCCCACCTGCCGAGCGACACACTCCAGGTGGGGACGCTGCTGTGGCTGAAAGCCAGGCCGCGACGGAGGGCGAATCGCCCGCCCACCGACCACCGCTTGGTGTTCCAGTACGCGACGTCGGGGCCGGCCGCCGGGATGCGAACACACTCTTCCCGCGCGACGGGGCCGTCGTGCTGGATCACCCGCACGTCGACCACCGACGCCTGCCCCAGCAGCGGTCGATCCTCGTCGAAGCGCCCCGTCACCAGGCGCGCGCCACGGATCACGACGGGTCGTTCCCAGTGGACCTGGGCATCGGGCGCCAGGACATCATCCGGCGGAGCGTCCGGCTCCAGCAGGATGGCAAGCGCCGGGTGGCCACCCGAACAGCGTGGCGCCCAGGGTGGGCTCCAGGTCATGTCGACGATCTCCGCGCCGCGGTTGTCCTCGACGCGCACCGACCACAGCACCGTCCGATGGATGCTCTCGCTGTCCGATCGGTCGCGGTTCTCCAGGCCATTCTGGGTGACGGTGGGCCGCACCCAGCGCCCGTCCGACAATTCATCGTCGCCGGCGACGGCGTGGCGTTCACCGGTGGTCACGCCGGCGATGCGCAAGGCGGGCGACGCCGGATCACCAGGCGGCGCCCGCCGCGCCTGGTACGAGACGGAGACGCACGCCGCCTGGCAGGTCAAGGCCATCGCCAGCGCCGACGCCATCAGCGCGGTCAGCGACCGAGCGCGCCCGGTCACAACCCCACCGCTGCTTTTCCGTCGGCGCTGGTGAGACGGGTGCGCACGCAGCGCGGCCGCCCCCCGACATCCAGTTGAACGTCGACGAACATCTCGCGCCAGTACCCCGCATGGGCCGACCAGCTGTTGCTCGGAAAACCGAGCACCACCCCGTGGGCGCCGCTGATGTCGACCGGCCCCTTGCGGTGCGTGTCCTGATCGATCGTGACCCACTCGACGGGCATGTGCCCCTGGCAGGGCGACTCGGCGTCAGCGAGGAGGTGGGCGTTGATCAACCGGGTCGCGGGCGGCGCCTCGATCCAGACGCCGACCGTCGGTCGATGGGACAGGAACGAGAGCACCTCGACGCAAACCCCGTCCGCGCAGCGCGGCCTCACTCCCGGTCTGTTTGCCACGCCGACGGGAATCCGGCAGCCGCCGACAGCAAGCGACGCCAGCAGAATCAGGAACGCTGCCCCACGCACGGTCACGGTCACCACCATCGCAGCGGCGGGAAACGTCGCACAGGTCCGGAGTCGCCGAAAGCGAATCCCGCCCGGTCTACCCGCCGGATCGCCGTCGCCTAGGGGATCGCCTTGAAGAACTGCCAGGCGCGCGCCGGGACCGGCCCCAGGTTGTCGGTGTGTCCGCCGTGCGGCGGGTGACAAAGCACGATCGGAAACTCCGGCGGGCACGACGAGAACTTCTCGCAGATGCCCATGGCGGTCCCGATGGCCGGATACGGTTCGCGCTTGCTGGTGGTGAAGTCGCCCACGCAGTGGTTCACCTTCAGCGCGCGGGTCACCGCGCGAATGGTGCCGACGTACGGATTACCGGCAGGGTTGTCCGTCTCCTTCGGCTCGTCCTCGTTGTGGCTCCAGATGCCGGGGGTGGGCAGCTCCGTGCAGGGCGGCGCCTCGCCGGGCTGGTCAGCCAGGCCGCCCGACGCCGGCGCGATGGCGCGAATCTTGGTCATGCCATAGACGCACCCCATCTGGTTCGACAGCCACGATCCGCTGCTGTGGCCCGAGAAGAAGACCTTGTGCTGGTCAAAGCAGAGCTTCTTGCCGAGGGCGGCCATCATGGTGTCGAAGTACGGGTACTCGACGGACATGGTGCGCTTGTCGTCAAAGCAGGTGCCGCCGCCGTTCTGCGACGCGCCCGGATCAGGCTGAACGCCGACCTGGATGACGCCTTCGGTGCCCGCGCTGGAGGCGAAGTCGAACGTCGGGCTGTTGCCCTTGCCGCCGCAACCGGGGGCGGTGAAGATCAGAAGGTAGGGCTTCATGTTGTTATAGTTGGGCGGCAACTTGACGAAGTAGACGCGGTTGCCGGTGCCGCGGCCCGGGACCGCCGGCGGAATGGTGACGTTGTACTGGACCCAGCTGTTCAGCGCCTGCCCGGGCGCCATGCCGCAACCATCCGTCGGCTTGACCACCGCGAAATTCTCGATGCCCGCCACGCCGCCCCAGCCGGCCGCCGGCGCGTCGCCACCGACCTCGATCATCATCACTTCAGAGGCAGCATCAACGGGGGCGACCGTGCCGCCGGTGCCGGGCGCAGGCGCGCCGCCGCTGCCCACCGGGGTGGCGCCACCGCTGCCGCCGCCGCCCCTGCCGCCAATGGCCCCGCCGCTGCCGACGGCGCCGCCGCTGCCTGCGCTGGACCCGCCTGAACCGGTGGTCACCGGACCGACCGAACTCGTCTCGCAGCCTCCCAAACCCACCAGCCCCGCCAGCGTGGCCAAGCTGATGCTTCGAAGACATGAGGATGATCGCATGAGAGCCTCCGGATTTGATTCGTGAGCCGGCGCGTCCGAGGGGTCGCCGGTCGTCTGGCGCTCGCGCTCGGTGCCTGTGGGGGAACGGCAACCTACCGCGTTCCAATTGCGCAGGGAAGGTTCGAATTGTTTCGATTTACCGGTCGAAACCCTCGATCACCCCATGCCATCGCCGGCTGGCATTCATCACGTCGTCTTGGCCTTCAGCGGCGACGGGTGCTTCGGCTGGTAGATGCCCAGCTTGCCGCCCCCCGGCAAGGTCAGCCGCGTGATGGAGCCCCAGCGCTGCTCGTCCACCGGCGAGCAGGTCACATTCTGCTTCTTCATCTCGGCGATCAACGCGTGGACGTCGTCGCACATCAGGTACAGCTCGTGGACGTCGTTCTCGTCCGACGGATGCACCGCGACCTCGGCCGGCGGCAGGGCGAAGATCAACCACCCGTGCCCGGCGTCGACCGACGGATACTTGAGGACGTCGCGAAAGAAGGCCCGGTCAGCGTCCGGGTCCTTGCTGTAGATGATCACGTGGGCGCCGTTTATCATCCGTCGAGTGTACCGCTCACTTCGTGGCGCGCACGGCCTCGAAGGTCAGGACGCGCTCGATCTTGCCGGCGCCGGTCAGGGGCGAGACCAGATAGGGGCGTGACGCCACGGACGACCGGCCCACCTGAAAGCCGTGCTGGCGGGCCACGTCGAAGATCTCCTCGCGCGACCAGCGGCGAATGAGCGGCGTCTCGGGCGGGTACAGCAGCGGACCCTGGTTCAGCCACCGGCCGCCCGGCCGCAGCAGCCGCCCCACCGTGTCCAGAAATTCCCCCAGGTCGGTGGGGACGCGATCGATGAACCACGGCGTGACGACGGTGTCGAAGGTGCCGTCGGCGAAGGGCGGCGCCAGTCCGTTGGCCAGGAAGAAATGAAAGTGCCCATCGTCGAGCGGACCGTCGGGCGCCTTCAACGTCCAGGCCATCGACGCCCGACTCGCCTCGAGGACGTTCAAGCTGGCCTCGGTGAGGCGAACGCTGCGGCCGCGAACGACCGCCTCCGCGATCACGAACAGATACGGATCGATGTCCAGGACGGCGGTCTCTGTCGCGCCGCCGTGGCGCTGGAGATCGTAGGCCAGGCGGCAGGCGCCCGCGCCGACCACCAGGACCCGGCCCAGCGCGCCGCTGGTCACCTCGCGGAGCGCGTCGGTGGCCTGCTGGTTCTCGCGCGCCTCGGGACCGGTCCAGCCCCAGTCACGATAAAGGTAGTAGCTGTACTCGACGACGCCGCGGGGCAGCCCCTTGGCGACGCCGGCGCCTTCCAGAGGGCCGCCCAGCGCCGGACCAAGCAGCGCGGCGAAGTCGTCGACCTGATCACGGACCGCCTGCGCCATGGCGCGCAGCCGGGTCTGACCGTCGGTGGCCAGGCCAGGTTTCAGCGCCTCGGCCTCCAGCGCGTCCTTGGTCGACTGTCCGTTCTCCAGCAGCAGCGCCAGCTGCCCGCGCCACAGCTGGACGTGCGCGTCCGGCTGGGGCAGCACCACCGGGATCGAGCCGACCCAGGCGTACGTCTCGCGGCAGCGGGTACAGGCGATCTCCTTGGGACGCGGATCGAGGGGACCGCGGCACCGCACACAAACCACGCGATCAAGGATGCGTTCGCTCACGCGGCCACTTTCGATCCGATCAGCGAGATTGGCAACGGATCGATCCTTGTGACCGGTGACCGCGGGCCTCGTGACCGCGGGCGCCGGACGCTCACATTCCCGGCATGGGCATCAGCTCGGTGATCTCGATGAACCCGTCCGTCATCATGAAATGAGGATGGCCCTTCAGCGTCGCTGCCAGGGCTTCCTTCGAATCGGCCTGCATGATCGAGTAGCCGCCGAGATCGTTCTTGGTCGGCGTGGCCCCGGCCGGCGTGACCTTGAGGGCCTTGCCCAGCGGGGCGCCCATGTCGACGATCGACCCAGCCGCCTTCTGTCCCCAGGCCATCCAGGCATCCATGCCCGCCTTCTGCTGCTCCGGCGTGGCCTTCATCATCTGCTCGAACGACGTATTGGGCGCCCTGTACAGAACCAGAAATTTTTTCATGACAACGGTCTATGCCTTTTCGGCATGAGCCGCAAGATGAGCGCTCAGGGCGCCGATTTGCCGGGGGCCAGCAGGCCGCACTCCAGCGCGAACCGCACCAGATCAGCGCGGCTGGTCAGACCCAGCTTTTGCATCACCCTGGAGCGATAGGTCTCGACCGACTTGACGCCCAGGCGCAGCTCCTCGGCGATCTGCGAGTTCGTGAATCCTTCGGCGACCCGGCCCATCACCTCGCGCTCGCGCTCGGTCAACTGCGAGGCCTTCCGGCCTCGGATCGCCTCCGCGACTTTGGTCTGCATCGACTGTCGCGTCTCCAGGCTGACCGAGGAGTCCATGAACGAACGCCCCTGGGCCACGGCGCGGATCGCCGCCAGCAGCTCGGTGTCGACGACGTTCTTGACGACGTAACCGATGGCGCCAGCCTCCGACGCGGCACGGACGTAACCCAGTTCGTCGTGCACGGTCAGGACCAGGATGCGCGTCTTGGGGCGTGACTGCTTCACGGCTGCGATGGCGGCCAACCCGCCTCCGTTCGGCATGCTGATGTCCATCAGGGCGACGTCCGGCTCGGTGGCCTTGATGCCAGCCTCCGCGTCGGGGCCATTGGCGGCTTCGCCCACCACCTCCATGTCATCCTGCGCGCTGATGAGGGCGCGCAGGCCGCCGCGCAAGACGCCGTGGTCATCGGCGATGAAGACGCGCGTGCTCACGAGGCCCCAGGCCGCGCCGGCCCCGCCAGGGACAGCGGAACGCTGACACACAGGGTGGTGCCGCCCCCCTCGCGCGAGGACTCCACCGTCATCAGACCACCGACCAGGTGGGCCCGCTCGCGCATGCCCAGCAAGCCGAGCTGCTTGTCGGATTTTGTGGCCGCCACGTCGAAGCCACGGCCATCGTCCTCGACCACCAACCGGATGGTGTCGGCGGTCCGGTGAATCAGGATGCTGACCGCGGCTGGCGCGGCGTGCTTGGCGGCATTGGTGACCGCCTCTTGCGCGATCCGATAAAGGGCCAGCTCCAGTGATTCCGGGAGGCGCGGCAGGCGGGGACCGGTGACGTGCAGATCGACCACGAACTTGTTGGCCCGCGAAAATTCCACGGCCAGACGCTCCAGGGCATCCTCGAGGCCCAGGTCGTCAAGGACGCTGGGACGGAGACCCCGGGCGATGCGCTTGACGCCGTCCAGCGCCGCGGCGACCAGCGTCCGCAACGTCGCGGCGGCGCTTTGCGCCCGACCAAGATCGGTCGACTGCTCGACGGTCTGCAGGCCCACCAGCAGCGAGGTCAGCGTCTGGGCTGTCTCGTCGTGCAGCTCCCGGGCGATGCGGCGCCGCTCTTCCTCCTGGGCGGTGATCACGTCATTGAGCAACGCGCGGATGGTCTCCTCGGCGTATCGGCGATCGGTGATGTCGCGGTTGACGCTGACGTAACCGATCCGTTTTCCGCCACCGTCAAACAGCGCGGCGGCGCGCGATTCGATGTGGATGCGCTTTCCATCCTTTCGCCGGTGGGTCAGCTCGCCGTGGAAGTGTCCGGTCTCCACCAGCCTCTGGATGGCGTCGGCGCGTTCCACGCCGACAAAGTCGGTGCGAAACACCAGCGCGTCCGGCTGGCCCAGCACCTCCGCGGCGCGTTTCCCGTACGTCGATTCGGCGGCCGCGTTCCAGCCGGTCAGGACGAATTCTTCGTCGCTGGCCACGACCGCGTCCGTCACCGTCGCCAGCAAGAAATCCAGGTACCGGCTCTGGGCCTCGGTGCGATGCCGGTAGGTCACGTCCATGACCAAAGAGAGCACCGCCGGCAGCCCGCCAAACTTGATCGAGAACGAGGCCACCTCGACGTTCACGACCGAGCCGTCCTTTTTCTGATGCTTCCGGCCCCCGGCGTCGCCGGCATCTTGCGCCGTGTGCGGCGGCGCCTCGGCGTCCGCGTCGAGATCCTTCGGCGTCATGGCCAGAAATTCGTCGCGCGAGTAGCCGTACTGGACCACCGCGGCCCCGTTGACGTCCAGAAAACCGCGCGTGTCGCAGACCCACATCGGCAGCGGATTGTCGGCGAACAGAAGGTGACAATCAGCCTGCTGCTCCGACCAACCCTGATTGACGATGTCTTCAGTCACCACGCCCTCGGGGCAACTATGCTCTATTCAGAGATTGCATGTCGGCCGATTTGTCCAAAGGCCGACAATTCACGCCGCCGCGACCAGGGAGCGGTCTTGTCGGCCGCCGCCACCGGCCAGGCGGGGCGAAATCGAATGATGTCGGCCGTACTTGCCGGGGACGGCATCACCCATCTGGCGTCGGAGATGATCGCGAAGACGCTTCTTCAAGCGGCTCTCCAGTTGCCGGACACGTTCAGACGAGACACCGAAACCAAGCGCCAGATGGGCCGTGCTGGGGGCATCGTCATTGATGAATCGTTGCCGGAAGATCACCAGATCTCTGCCCTGCAAGGTGCGCCCGAAGATGTCGATCTCTGAGCGCACGGTGTGAATGAATTCGGCGGCTTCAACCATCACGTCCGGCCGCGACGCCGGTGAGATGGCCAGCCAATCTTCGTTCGGCCGGCTCCCCGGTTGCTGCGAATTCTTCGGCCCATCCAGTGACGTCTCCCCGGCGCGAAATCGCTCGACCATCGAGGCGACGTCTCTTTCGCTGACATTCAGCGCGGCGGCCAGCTGTTTCGTGTCCGCCTCGATCCCCGACCGGCGCAGCCGCTCTTGCTGCTTGCTCAGGTTGAAGAACAGCTTTCGCTGGGCGGGGGTGGTGCCGGTCTTGACCAGGCGCCAGTTGTCGATGACGAACTTCAGGATATACGCGCGGATCCACCAGGCCGCGTACGAGCACAGCTTGACGCCGCGATCGGGATCAAAACGCGCGACCGCCTGGGTAAGCCCCAGGTTTCCCTCCTGAATCAGGTCACGCACGTCGTGGGTGCCGCGCCGGTAGTCCTGGGCGATCTTCACGACCAGGCGCATGTTGGCGGTGATCAGCCTCTCGGCCAGCAGCGGGTTCTTTGTCTTCACGTACTCGCTGGCGCAACGAGTCTCCTCGACCCGCGCCATGGGAATGCAACGCCGTAAATCGAGCTCGGTCCTTGAGCGGGCAGTCATTGTGTATCGCCTCTTTTTTGGTTCACGGGGGCGCCAGCCGTCGCGACCGACCCACCAGCAAGATTGGCTCTCCACCTGGTCCGCCAAACTGGGCGGCGTCCTGGGGGACGCCAGCCGCCTCGGACAAGGCTCGCGCGAACGCGACGACACTGTCGAAACGCGCCGCCGGATCCTTGGAGAGGGCGCGAAAGAGCACCTTCTCGACACGCGTGGCGTTTCCTGTCAGGAGCCAGTGGATCGAGCGCGGAGGCTCATTGACGACCTGAAACATCAGCGCCGCAATATTGGAGCCGGCGAAGGCGTCGCAGCCGGTCAACATGACATAGGCCACCGCGGCCAGCGAGAACTGGTCGGCGCGGCCATCAATGTGGCTCAATCCCAGTGCCTGTTCGGGCGCCATGTATTGCGGCGTCCCCAGCAGCCCGAAGCCGCTGGCGCCCTGATTGGCCGTCGCCCCTAGCTGGGAGATGCCAAAGTCCAGCACCTTGACCAGATCCTCGGTCTGACCGTCGAACTTCACGAGGAAGACATTGGCCGGCTTCACGTCCCGGTGCACCACGCCGTGCTTGTGGGCAAAGGCCAGCGCGGCGGCGATCTGTCTGACGATCGAAAGCACCCTCATCAGCGGAAAGGCAATGCCGGCGGCCAGGTGCGCCTCCAGAGTCTCCCCTTCAAGAAACTCCATCACGAAGTACGGTCGCCCTTCGCGGTCATGGTTGAAATCGACGATCTGGACGACGTTCGGGTGGTGCAGGCCCCCCATGATGGCCGCCTCACGAAAGAAGCGTCTCAAAGCCTCGTCGTGATTCGCCAATCTCTGTTTCAGAAGCTTGACGGCAAACCGTCCCGGCAACCGTGTGTGGCTGGCCTGA
>DATLVT010000516.1:0-2516 GCA_035577105.1 Polyangia bacterium | reverse complement strand
GTCGACGAAGTGGCGCACGCGGTCCTTTGTCCATTCGACGGCAAAGACGTGGAAGGCGTCTGCATAATCGGCGCCCGGCGAGAAAGTGTGACGTCCATCCAGCTTCGTCGCGCCGGTGCCCATGCCCGCGACGGCGCCGCTGTCGGGGTGCAGGAAATGAAAGCTCTGCCGGGTGGTGTCCCGGCCGTTGTTCACGATCTCGACAACGTCGATCTCGGGCGGCCAGCTTCCGTCCTGGGGATTCAGCCAGAACGCCGGCCACAGACCGCGTCCGGCCGGCACCCTCATGCGGATCTCGAAGACGCCGTACTCGCCGGTCCAGCGCGACCGCAGCATGCCGCTCTCCACCGCGCCCGGCCTCGCGGGGGATCCGGACGGAAGGCGCGCCACCAGCGCCAGGCCGTCGGAGGTGAAGACGTGGTTGTCTCGATCGCGATAGCGGCTCCATTCGTCGTTGAGATGATCCAGCGAGCCGTCGGCGTAGACATAGCGGGTGTGAAACTCACGGCGCAGCGTCGCCTCGTCGCGAATGGTGGCAACAAAGTCCCAGTCCTTGACCAGGCGATAGCCGCTGCCGGGCGCAACACCCAGGGGCGCGGGCGCCGCCGAAAGCGACACCGCGAAACTGGCCAGGCCCGCCAGCGCCGCGCCGATCACGCCGCCACCTGGTCGTAAAGCCTGCGCGTCTCGGCGCCGATATCGAACCAGGCCAGACCGGGCGACGTCGCCCGGGGCGTCGGTCGCTGATCGATGGCCGCGGCCAGCGCCGCCGCCAGCGCGGACGCATCGTCGGGCGGCACCAGCGCGCCCTGCATCCCCTCCTGCACATCTTCGGCGAAGATGCCGACGCGGCTGGCGATGATCCACTTGCCCAGAGCCTTGGTCAGAAAGTACACGCCGCTGGCGTCGATCTGCCGGTAGGGGAACACGAAGCAGTCGGCCGCCTCGAACAGATCGGCCATCTCGGCCTCGCTGAGCCGCCGCGCCCAGACCTCGATCGTCTCTTCCAATCCCAGCGCGGCGATACGCGCCAGCAGCGGGGCCATATCCATGCGCGGGCGGCCGGCGATGACGACCCGCACGCGCCGACGCTGCGACGGCGGCAGTCGGCCCAGGGCTTCCACCAGCACGTCCGGCCCCTTGTACGGTTTGATCTCGCCGAACATCACGAACGTCACACGGTCATCGGCGCCAGTCGCAGACATCTTGTCATCGCGGCCTGCCCGCGACGGGACGGCGTGCAACTGCAAGGGCCCGTGCGGAATCACGGCCACCTTGTCGTCGGGGACGCCCCGCGACACCAGCCGATCGCGGCCGGCGCGCGTGTGCACGATCAGCCGCTGGCTGAGGCGCATCGGCAGATCGAAGGCCAGGTTCTGCAACAGCGACAGGTGCTCGCCGTTGAACGGCACGGTGTCGTGCACCGTCAGCACCACCGGACAGCGCAGCGCGATCAGCCGGATGGCCAGCGCATCCAGCGGCGGTACCACCAGCCACTGAAAATGCACGACGTCGGGCGCCTGCCGCAGAACCCGTCCCACCAGGCGCGCCAGACCCAGGGCGTGGGCCAACCCCTTGGCCACGCTGCGCAGCCGCCCCGGCAAGAATGTCATTCGCTCGGTTCGTTTGTAGAAGAAGTCATCCACGTACGCGGCCGGGATCTCTTGCCGATCCCCGTCGCGCGTCGGCCGCACCACCCAGGTGGGAACGACGCCGTTGGCGACCAGTCCTTCGGTCAAGGCGGCGTCGTAGGGCGCCGTGAAAAGCGACGGGTCGACCAGAAAGACGCGCATGGGCTTTGGTTCGTTCATGACTGTGCCTCGCTGACGCTGGCCCACATGGGCGTCACCATCGTGGCGCGCCAGCGCTGTTCGCGCCGGGTCACCAGGCCCACCAGAAAACCGCAGGCCCAGGCCGTGTGCATGACCGCGGCGGCCGGCCCGCCGAGGAGGCCGCAAACCGATCGATGCCGGACGGTCAGCAGCGCCGACGTCCCCAGCAGCGCCAGCCCATAAAATCCGGGCCAGACCAGGGACCAGGCCCACCAGGGGCTGACCAGCAGGGCCAGCGCCGACAGTACAAGGTGCGACGGCACGGCCAGCTGCCGCAGCCGCAGCGATCCCGGGTGTCGCCGCACCGTCCGCGATCGCCCATTGCCGTACTGAAAGTACTGGCGCCACAGGCTGCCCGCCGACCGGCGCGGGCTGTACTGAACGCGGATCCCGGCGTCGAGATAGATCCTGGCCCCCAGGGCACGCTGCCGGCAATCGAACTCGGCATCTTCGTTGTGGGTGAAGGTTTCGTCGTAACCGCCGCTGGCTCGAAAGCGATCCATTCGAAACGCGGCGTGATGCCCGTGATCGACGAAGCCGCTGTGACGACCCGCCCGGTGCGCGGCCCCGCCGGTCCCCATCGGCGAGTTCGACACCCAGGCCACGGCCCGCTGAAAGCAGGTCTCCCCCACCGAATCCATGGGAACGACCACCGCGTCGGCTCCCCCGGCCGCGGCGCGCCCC
>DATLVT010000515.1:0-8746 GCA_035577105.1 Polyangia bacterium | reverse complement strand
CGGCGCTGATCACCTGCTGGACCAAATCATCCTGCGCGGTGGGCCATCGACGAGCTCGACGATCCCCAGCCAGTCAAGACGCGACGTCGAACGACCGTGGCTACGAGGTGTCAGAGAATCTTGTCTCTTACCCTTTTATCTTGAAAGACGGTCGTACCGACTTCTGCACCTTTTCTGATTCTCCAACCCCCGCGCTTCCCTTTGCCGAAAATCCGCCCTCGGGTGTTCCCTCTGCCGTGGAGGAAACGACATGACGAAATCTGGGCAGGTCTGGGCAGGAATTCTGGGGATGGCGGCGCTGGTTGCTGTTCCGGCGTGCGGCGACGATGGACAGGGAAACGTCACGGGGGACCCGGCGGTCGGCGAGGCCGGGCTGGGGCTGGGGGCCAGCGGGCCGGCGGTGGAGGAGGCGTACCGGCACCTGATGGCCCACGGTTATTTTCCGAATCAGGACCTGGCGGCGCGCTTTCCGTCGTGGAAACCGGTCGTCCCCGACCTGCCGGCGCGCCCCGACACCATCGACGCCGCCATGGTGCGGGCGCTCCGCAAGCTGCAGGCGAACCTGGGGCTGGACCAGACCGGCACGCTGAACGCCGCCACCACCGCGGCCATGGCCGAAGCGCGCTGCGGGGTTCCCGACCGCGATCCGGCGCGCGGGGAGTCCGTCGACAAGTGGGCGGTCTACCCGTCGCAGCCCTTCTGGACCAAGAAGAGCATCACGGTGCGTTTCACGTCGCCCAGCGGGTCGCTCAGCGGCCTGAGTTCGAGCTCCACCATCGGCGCCATCATGACCGGTATCAAGCGCTGGGAGGAGATCACCAACCTCACCTTCACGCAGGTCAGCACCGGCGGCGACATTCTGATCGATTACGTCAGCATCGACGGCGTCGGCAAGATTCTGGCCCAGGGAAACCCTCCCGCCGGTTCGCGGATCCAGTTCGACACGGCGGAGTCCTTGAGCCTCGGCACGCTGATCGCTTTGGCCGAACACGAGGCCGGCCACACCATCGGCCTGGACCATTCGTCGCTGGGTAATTCGTTCACCGGCTACCCGGTGATGTATCCGATCATTCACGACGTCATCGCCTTCACCGACGACGACATCGGCCCGGCAAACGCCGCGTACAACGACTTCACAAAGCTGCCCGGCCTGGCGCTGGACATCGGTGTGGGCTCGGTGTCAGGCCACGACGTGGCGTGGGTGATCGGCACGAACAACGTCCCGTACCAGTGGAACGGCAGCGGCTGGACGCAGGTGCCCGGCGTGACCGGCTCGCGCATCGACGTCGATAACTTCGGCGCGCCGTGGGTGGTGGGACTGGACGGCCGCATCTTCCGCTATTCGGGCGGGTGGTCGGAGGTCGCGGGCGGCGGCCGCGCCAAGGACATCGGCTGCGGGTCTGACGGGTCGGTGTACGTCATCGGCAACGACCTTCAGGCGTGGGCGTACAACTTCTCGGCGCGCGGCTGGTCGTTCGCCGGCGGTCCTGCCAACCAGGTGTCCATCGATGTGACGCCATCCGGTCAGCCGTGTGTCTTGACGTCCGGGCACGAGGTCTGGGTTCTGGCTAGCACCTGGACCCGGCTGCTGACCGGGATCAATTACGACATCGGCCTGGGCGGCTATCGCAGCGTACCGTTCGTCTATTACCCGTATTTCTGGTTCTTCACTGTCGCGGGCGGCATTGGCGCGCCCAACAACTCGGTGGTGCTGTGGGGTAGCCAGGGCGCGGTTACCGACGGTACCGGGACGGCGCCGGCGTTCACAGGGTTCGTCCCGACGCAGGGGCTGGGCGTTCGTATCTCTGCGGGCAGCCACGGCCGGCCCTGGGTGGTCGCTTCGGACCACACGATCTGGAACCGGTTGGAGATGCCGTTCTAGAAAAGGGTATGCGCGCCGTCGCTGCAACTCTGGCATTGGCAGCGGCGGTGGCGGCGTGCCGAGGCGCCGACGGCGGCGTGGGCGGCGTGGGCGCGCAGGGCGCGGCGCTAATCTATGGCGACGACGATCGCAGCGAGGTGTTCGCGGCGCCGCCGGGCGATCCGCTGGCGCGCGCCGCGGCCTCGTCGCTGGTGGCGCTGGGGCTGGCCAGCGAACTGGCGCCTGGCGGCGGCGGCGACGCCATCGCCGGGGCGATGCGAGTGACCTCGCCCAGCGCGGCGCAGCGTTTCGGCCTGTGCGCGGGCGAGCGATTCGCCGAGCAGCCGTCGTTCGCGATCTGCTCGGGGGTGGCGGTGGCGCCGCACCTGGTCCTCACCGCGGCGCACTGCCTGCAGGCGGCGCCGCTGTCCGCGCTGGTGGCGCTGTCGGGATTTCGTTATGCGGGCGCGGGCGCGCTGGCGCCGCTGGCGGCCAGCCAGGTGCACGCCGTCGACGCGGTGCTGGTCCAGAACGTCTGGCGCGACTATGCGCTGTTGCGGGTGACGGGCGACGCGCTGGTCCCGGCGGCGGGAGGCGCGCCGCAACCGCACGCCGGCGATGCGGTGTTCAGCGTGGGCCACGGCATGGGCGTGCCGGCGAAGATCGATCGCGGCGGCGCCGCCTATGACGTCGACGACGACCCGCGCTCGTTTCTCGCCGATCTGGACGCGTTCGGCGGCGCTTCGGGAGCGCCGGTGTTCGCGGCCGACGGCGCGCTGCTGGGCGTGCTGACCTCTGGCTCGCGCGATTACACGCCGACCGCCGACGGCTGCAACACCATCGCCCGGGGCCCGGCGGGGCCGGGCGCGGCCAACGAGCAGGTGCTGCGCGTTCGACCCACCATCGACGAGATCTGCGCCCGGCAGCCGGACCCGTCGCTGTGCGCGGGCGCGGGAACGCCGGCCGACGGATGCGCGCTGAGCGGCGGCGCAGCGCGGGCGAACGGATCGTGGATGGGGCTGGTCGCGCTGGCAGCGCTGCTGGGCGCGACGCTCAGGCGCAGCCCGGCGAAAGACCGATCTGCGTTTCCGCCAGCACGCGCCCGTGGTCATGCCTTTCGCCCTGGCGCCGATGCTGGTCGCCACGCTATCTCCATGAGGTGACCGCCTCCGACGACGCAACTGAACCCGCCATCGTGGCGCCGTCGACGCGCATCGTCCCCTGGGTGGTGGCGGTGGCGTTCTTCATGGAGGCGCTGGACACCACCATCCTCAACACCGCGGTGCCCACGCTGGCGGCGGCGCTGCACGTTCCCCCGCTGTCGATGAAGTCGGTGCTGTCCAGCTATACGCTGAGCCTGGCGGTCTTCATCCCGCTGTCCGGGTGGGTGGCGGATCGCTTCGGCACGCGCCGGGTGTTCGCGACGGCGATCGCGGTGTTCATGCTCGGCTCGCTGCTGTGCGGGTTGTCGACGGACATCCACCTTCTGGTCAGCTGCCGCGTGTTGCAGGGCGCGGGCGGCGCGCTGATGGTGCCCGTGGGCCGCCTGACGATGGTGCGCGTGTTTCCCAGGTCACAGCTGGTGCGGGCCATGGCCTTCGTAGCCATACCGGCGCTGATCGGTCCCATGCTGGGGCCGGTGGCCGGCGGCTTCCTGGTGCACTTCTTCAGCTGGCGGCTGATCTTCTTCCTGAACCTGCCGTTCGGGCTGGTTGGCCTGGCGCTGGTGTACCGCTTCATGCCGGACTTTCGGTCGGCGCGCCGGTTCCCGCTGGATTTCGTGGGGCTGATCTTGTTCGGGTCGGGCGTCGGGCTGCTGTCGTACGTCCTGGAGATCTTCGGCGAGCACTGGCTGGGGCCGTTCGAGATCGCCGGGCTGCTGGCGCTGTCGGCGCTGCTGCTGCTGGGCTATGGCTGGCACGCGCGCGCCGAGCCGCACCCGCTGCTGCGCCTTGACCTGCTGCGGGTGCGAACCTTGCGGGTGGCGGTGGTGGGCAGCTTTCTCACGCGCCTGGGCGTGGGCGGCATGCCGTTCTTGCTGCCGCTGCTGTATCAGACGGGCCTGGGATTCAGCGCGCTGGAATCAGGGCTGCTGATCTCGCCGCAGCCTCTGGCCGCCATGACCCTGCGCCTGCTGATGCCGCGCATCTTGCGGCGCCTGGGCTATCGGCGCGTGCTGCTGCTGAACACCGTCGCGCTGGGCATCCTGATCGGCCTGTTCGCCGCCGTCGGACCGGGCACGCCTGTCTGGGTGATCGTGCTGCAGGCGTTCGCGTTCGGTTTCTTCTCGTCGTTCCAGTACACCAGCCTGAACACGCTGGGCTATGCCGACGTCCCCGACGACCAGGCCAGCCTGGCCAGCACCATCGCCAGCACCGCGCAGCAGCTGTCACTGAGCTTTGGCGTGGCGACGGCGTCGCTGGCGGCGGCGGTGTTTGTCCGGCGCGACGCCCAGACCCAGCCGCCGGCGATCGTCCGCGGCATCCACATGGCCTTTCTGGCCCTGGGCGCCCTGACGCTGCTGTCGTCCCTGATCTTTCGGCGACTGCGCAGCGACGACGGCGCCAACATCAGCCAGCACAAGGTCGCCGTCCCCACCGAGTGACCGCCCCCCGGCGATTGACAGCGGACGGTTGAGTCCCGGCGCGCCGCCGCGCCTACGCCAGGATGTCGGGCAGGAGCTGCGTGGTGGGCGGACCGAACGAGGTGATGTTCATTCCGAACACCTTCTGCATGATGGTCAGGTGAATGTCCCCGACGAAGTAACCGTCGCCGGGTGGGTTGGCGAAGAAGTTCTTCTTCAGCACGCCACCGCCGCCGCCGATCAGCGTGAAGGGGATGTCGATGCCGCGGTGATTGCCGCCGTGCATGCCGCTGCCAAAGACGATCACGGTCTGATCCAGGACCGATCCGGCCGCGCCCTCCGGTGACGCCGCCAGCTTCTGCACCAGCTCCGTGGCGCGCTGAACCATCCAGTGATTGATGGTGGCGAAGCCGTCGTTGGTGTCGCCGGCGTGCTGCAGCCCGTGGTACCCGGTCAGGCCCGAGGCGATGGCGCCGTTCGAAACGTTCATCGTGCTGGGCGTGGAACCGGCGGCGGTGAAGTTGCGCAGCTTGAGGAACGTGTAGGCGAAGTCGCTGCGCGCGTCGTCGAGCATGTAGCTGACCACCCGGGTCTTGTCGCACTGGAGCGCCAGCGCCACCAGGTCGGTCATCACGGTGACGTGCTTTTCCCGGTTGTACCCGGGGGGCACGCTGGCGACGGCGTAGGCCTCGGGCGGGCGCGTGCGCGGCGTGCAACCGGCGCCGATCATGCCGGGCATGATCGGTTCGGAGACGCGTTTCTCCAGATCGCGCACGGAGGTCATGAACTCGTCGACCTTCTTGCGATCGCCGGTGCCCAGGCGCGGCTGGACGCCGGTGGCGTTTTCCATCACATAGTCGAGGACACTCTTGCGCTGCAGCCGGCGGCGCTCGGCCACGGGATCGACCGAGGGCGTGTTGTTGCCGGCGCCGCTGGGAGGCGCGGTGTCGTTGGCCACCAGGCGATCGAACACCGCCTGCGGGTTCACCAGCTTGTACAGCGGCTGGGTGGGCGACGCCCAGGAGATGCTGCGCGAATGCGCCGGGTGGCGCGTGTCGGTGTACGAGTTCATCGTCGAGCAGCCGACCTGCAACGACGGCAGCGTGGTGGCGCCGCCGACGGCCTGGGCGATCAGCTGATCGACCGACGTGGCGTTGCGGGCCACCGCCGGGTTGAAGTCCGGCTGCGTGCAGGTCCACATCCCGGCGCACAGCTGCGAGTGGTTCGGGTTGCACGTGCGCAGCCCGGGCGGGTACCCCACGTTCTGCAGGACCGTCATGTACTGCTTGATCGGCGTCGCCGGCTCCAGAATCGGGGACAGCTTCCAGTTGTCGCCCAGCCCGGCGCCTGTCGGGTGCCAGTACTCGGCGGCGCCGTTGGGGAAGTACAGGGACACGAACCGTCGGCGGGCGGCGCCCAGCTGCGCGCGGGCGGTTCGCGGGGCGAACGTCTCCAGCCAGGGGAGACCCAGCGCTACACCCGCGCCTTTCAGGAGCCGGCGGCGCGACCAGTTTTTTGAGTTCATGAAGTGTGTTCCTTTTCGATTCTGGTTGGCCGGTCCCCTACATCGGATCGCCGCGCCGCGAGCGGAATGTGTCGCCGAGGACGATCTGCTTGAGCAGCGCGCGCATGCTGCCGCCCTGCCACTGCTGACGGATCGCCGCCAGGTAAGGCGCGTCGGAGGCGGCCACGCCGCGCGACAGCGCATACGTCATCAAGGTCTTGCTGGCGCAGTCGGTGAGCCGCGTGTCCGTCGGGCGGGAGAGGATGGCGGTCAGCTCGGCCAGGTTCTTGAACGTCGACATGTCGGGCAGCACGCCCGAGGAATCGACGGCGTCGCCGTTGGGATAGGTGGCGCGGTAGCGCCCGATGGCGTCGAAGTTCTCCAGGCCCATGCCGATGGGGTCCAGGATGGCGTGGCAGGCGGCGCATTCCGGCTTGGATCGGTGGGCTTCCAGCCGGACGCGCACGTTCTGTGACTGGGCCGCGCTGCTCGGCTTGTCGTCCAGGTCAGGCACGTTGGCGGGCGGCGCCGGCAAGTTTTCGCACAGCAGGTACGAGAGCACCCATTTGCCGCGCAGGGTGGGCGCCGTTCGATAGGGGAACGACGTGAACGTCAGGAAGCTGGCCAGGCCCATGAACCCCATGCGGGCGTCGCCGGTGTTCACCACCTTGGTGGGCTGGGCGGCGTTGTTCCCGGGCATGCCGTACACGTCGCCGAGCGGCCCGCTGATGAAGTTCACGTCGGCGGTGAAGAAGTCGCGCATGTTGCGCCCGCCGGAGAAGAACTCCTGGAAGTACAGCGTCTCTTCCGTCGCCATGGCCTGCCGCAAGGCCTCGCTCCATGTCGGGAAGGCGGCGGGATCGATCTGGTGCGCCGCCAGATCGCGAATGCCCAGCCATTGACCGGCAAAGCTGTTGATGAGGTTGCTGGCCTTCTCGTCGTTCAAGAGGCGATCAAGCTGGGTCGACAGTGGTCCGTCCTTCACCAGCTCGCCGCTCTGGGCGGCCATGAACAGCTGGTCGTCGGGCATGGTGCTCCAGGCCAGGTACGACAGGCGCGACGCCAGCTCGTAACTGTTCAGCCGGTGCGCCGTGAGGCTCCTGGGGTCGTCGTCGAATTCCATGCGGTACAGAAACGGCAGCGACGACAGCATGGCCTTGACCGCCGACTTCACGCCGCCGGTCACGTCGTCGCCCAGCGCGACGTCGTCGGCCACCACCTTGAGCAGGCGGGCGACCTCGGCGCTGGTCATCGGCCGGCGCCAGGCGCGCTGGCCAAAGCCATCGATGATGCGGGTCAGGCAGGCGGTGTCGCTGGCCCCGCTTGGCGTGCAGCTGACGATGCGGGCCCGCGTGGCCACGTCGGCAAACGCCTGCTCGACCAGGGCATCGGCGGCGTTGAAATACTGTTCGTATTGCGCCGGCGTCATCCCGAACGCGTCGGCGATGGTGTCGAAGCCCAGGATCGATTCGTCCGTGGGAAAGGTCTTGACGGCGTTGCCGGTGACGCCCAGGAGGTCGCGAACGGTGTTGTCGTATTCGGCGTTGTTCAGGCGGTGGATGGCGACGCGGTTGACGTCGCCCATCACCGGGCCGGGCATCGCGCCGGCGCCGCCGCTGCCGGCGCCTGGCCCCTGGCCGGGTCCTGGTCCCTGGCCGGGTCCTGTCCCTGGCCCGCCGCCGACGCTGCCGGAGCAGGCAAGCAGGCCCAGCGCCCAGGCGCCCACCAGGAACGCCGACCGCACGCAGAGGGGACTGGCAGTTGCCCTATCGAAGGAACTCTTCGTCATGGGGGGAACTCCTACCTCGAACAGCCACCGAAACGATCGGTTGGACCGAATCAACGATCCGTCGTTAGAGTCGGACAAAGAACGATTTTCCGCAAGGCGACGCGTCCACGACGTTCGCGTACAAGCCGGCGCGGGGCGCGGCGAGGTGTCACCTGGGGCTTGTGGGAGCAACCGTGGCAACCGTGGTATCAATTGCGCACCAACAAGATTTCACGATGAGGGCACTGTTCAAGTGGCGTTTTCTTCTGGGGGCGATGTTGACGGTGGGATGCGCCACCGCCGGGTCATCATCAATCCGCTGCCCCGCCAGAGGTGGCGCGGCCTGGATTGAACTGACGTCCCGCCATTTCGTTCTGAGCACGGACGGCGACGCCGGTGAAGCGCGCCAGATATCGGACGACCTGGAGCGAATGTTCGCGGCGATAGGCGAGGTTGGTCTGGCGTCAACCGACGCGCCGGCGTTGCGCATTGACGTCGTGCACTTTCGGCGGCGGGACGATTACCTCATGTTTGGTCCTGCCGACAGCGCCGCGGTCTTCCAGCGATCGCGACTGCATGACTTTGAACGGCGTCCGCTGATCCTGGTACAGGGTGAGCTGGTCAAGCGGACCCGCGAATACGTGCAGCACGAGCTAACTCACTGGTTCATTCATCACCATTTTCCACAGGCGCCCGGCTGGCTGCACGAGGGACTGGCACAGTATCTGTCCACGCTGGACGTCAGCGACGGACGCGCCACGCTGGGCCACCCACCCAGCGAATTCACTTTCTGGAAAGGGCCGTGGCGCCTGTCAAGGCAACCCACCGGCAAGACGGTGATGGTTCCCATCAGGGAGGCGCCCACCGTGGCCCAGTTGCTGGCCGCGGGCCACGAGATGTTCTCCAGCTCGCCTGAAGCCGAAGACGACGACCAGGAGGCCAAGCTGGTCAAGGCGCGGCAGAACGCCGCCTATTATGCCGGGGCTTGGACCCTGGTTCACCTGTTCATCAGCGATCCCCGCTACAAGG